>JAOXRU010000283.1 GCA_025800395.1 Flavobacteriaceae bacterium | reverse complement strand
AAAAAAAGTACGCGGTAACCCAAGAAATACAGCTGCAAATAAATGGGAATACCCATAACAGCATACTTCATTATCATTTAGAAGTTTATATTAACAACAACCATGTGTACTGGGATTTAATCCCGAAAATTCAGAAATATGAGTTAAAGGAGATGGAGTACTTTCTTCTAAAAACCAACACTCCTTTAGAATCCTTACATTTTAGTTTAGATTTAGCCAGTAAAGACATCAAAATGGTTGTCAACCATAAAGAAGTACGAAAGAAATGGCAAGCATTGCAAAAGAAGTTAGAAGAAGAAAACCCAAGTCCCCAATACCATTTGCTATTACAAAAAATAGCAGAGAAGTATACCTATAAAGAGGAACTCGCAGCGGCTTTAGATTGCGAACTAATATGGTGCTTCTTTAAACGATCTTTTCTAAATGATACACTTATTTACTATGCCGAATGCAAGGGTACTTTGTTAGCAAAAGGCATTTTAGGAGCTATTCCTTTAACTTTAAAGCATTATAGTACTTTGGGTATGGTAGGCGAACTATTAAAATTGCAACGCAAAGCAACCATAAATAAAACTAACATAGAGGCTTCTGTTTACAGTACTTATTTTAATAGCATTTTACAGCAGCCCTTTCAGGAAGATGCTTTGGAAGCACAGCTTGAAGAAACCACCATATTGCATCCTAAAACCGCTTGGATAGAAAGCGGCACCTCCAAATTAGAGATCTCCCATCCACAATTTCGTAAAACTATTATTATCGACTTTAAAAGCATATAAGATGGAAGAAATTACAAAAAGAACACATGTTATTGGCCTAAATAAACAAGGCGCTATAGAAAGCTTCGACGATTTACATGCTCATTATAGTAAGCCAACAGCAAGCGGCACCTATTTTAGAGGAGATAAAAGTAAGTTTGCAAGTTTATGCCATACACTAAACCCGAAGGTAGAGGATTGGGATGTAGCCATAAAGCAAGGCTCCCTTATTTATATACCTGTGCATACGAAAGAGCAAGGAGAAGCAGAAGGAGAAGCAGCCACAAACACAACCAAAAGCAAAGAAAGCAGTTTGCAAGAGCAAACAACTAGCCATGCTCCTACACCCCAAACAGCAGAAAAAAGCAAAGAGAGTACTGCCTCTAGTAAGCCAAATAGAGCAGGCATACACCCCATTTGTAATGGAGCAAAGTGTAGTTGCGATAAAAGTAAAGTGGCAAAAAAATTGGCAGACTTTGCCGTAGTAACCAAAGTAAATACCACCATAAACGACAAAGAAGGAAGTTCTAAACTAGTAGGAACTACCGAGGACAAACCACTACCTTTTAAGCTACAAAGTGCCACATTTGGAGACTGTTTGGCACAACCCATAATCCCTGGCATATCTTACAAACCCTGTGTGCCTAATATAATACAATGGAACAATGCCTACGAAGGGGTGCAGTTGAGCAATGGCGGCAATTTATTGCTAAAAGATAGTATTGGTGACTGTAGTTTTGGTGGAAAAATAAATTTCGAAACCCACGGGCAAGAATCTAGCGAGAACAAAAAAGATATGGCTCCGGAGTTACTTATAGCAACGAGTGCATTAACGCCCTTAATTACCGAAGAAGAACTGCAACAAGCCCTTAAAGGAGCTTTTAAAGATATAGAAGGAGTAGGTGTTCTTGAAATTGAGCTAACCAAAGGGAAAAAACTAAACCATAAAAATGTTGCCGAAATAGAACTAGAGGCCACTAAAGTATCTGGAAAGAAAAAAGGCCGCTCTAAAAGCGGTATTAACTGGGTAGTATATCATAAGTTTAAAGAATCACACAAATACGAGCGGGTACACACTTTTATAGATCATGGCGATATCCTAGTTTTTGAATACAGGCAAAGAGGATACTATAAAATAGAAGGCTACGGACAAAAAGCCCACTTAAACAAGAAGAATGTTGCCACCAAAAAGGCAAGAAACATAATAGAACTTCGTATTGCACCGCAAAGTGTGGAAGCAGGCAGTTTACGGCTATTGGTAGATGGGCAAGACAGAACCAAAATGAAAAAGGTACGACCTGGCGAGGCATTTCAGTTACAAGTATCTCCTTTGTTTGCAGACCTACCACCACTAGAAAAATATATATGGTATGTAAACGTAACCCATAACAAAGAAACCACAGATGTGGGATGCATTACCAAAACCAATTTTATACACATCCAACCCCAACCAGAGGGAGCCGAAATAGAAGCCATACTAGTAGATCGGGATGGTGAAGAAATAGAAAAGTATACCTTTCAAGTGGGCAATAACTTTGTAAAAGGCATAAAAGTAGATAAAGACACCATTTGTGTAAAGACCCATATAGAAAAGGCAAGACATATTCTTAGTGCTAAGGTAAGCAAATGGGCCATAGAACCCCCTACGGCAGCAGAAGAAGCCGCAGTACAATGGGTGGCATACCAAGAAAGCACCAAAAATATGGAAGCCATAGGCACAGGAGCCAAACTCACAAAAACCTCCGATGCGGTAGGCCAATGGTATGTAGAGGCCTATATGAAAGGACCAGAAGGTCCAGGCAGGCCAACCTCCAAGCACATAAGTGTGGTAAAACCCAGTATAAAAAAAGCCTATTGGGCCGACCAAGATGGCAATCCGCTAAGCCGCAGCGGCTATCGCCATACGGTATATATCCATATCGAAACCCAAGGTCTGGTGGGCGAAAAACTGCAACTGCATGTTTGGGAAATGCAAAAAGGCAAAGACCGCTATGTGCAAAATGCCAAAAAAGATATCGAGCTTACCCATGCCAATGGCAATATCGTACAGGAATTTGAACTTCCCAAAGCACCCCATGAGGAAGAACTAGATAAGCAGAGCGAGTACTTTTTTACCCTTTCCCATTTCCCCGAAAACGTAGCAAACGCCTGGCAAGATCCAGAATGCAACAACCAATTTCGCTTAATCCCCAACAACAAAACCGAACTTTTATACGTAAAACCCGATGAGAAGATTATAAATTTTCGTATTTTAGAAGAAGGTAACAAGCCGCATATAGGTATATTGCCATACGGCAAAACAGTTACCATAAAAATACAAACCCGCAATATGGTAGGTCAAAGTCTAGAATTTGAAGTTTGGGAGGATATCAAAAAGGACAATCATACCGATGCCTATAGTTGGTACGACACCAGAGACGATCGAAAGACCAAAGAGAAAATTTACATCGATATCGATAAGCATGGTTTAGGAGAAACCACTTTCACCATTCCCAGCCAGTGGAAACAAGACCATGGAAAAGACGAAAACGTCCCCCGTTGGTTTTACTTCAAATACAAAGAACAGGAATTCCCTAGTGCCTTTTATATGCCCAGCCCCAATACCGATCATAAAAAAGTAAAATCCCAAATGCGCATCAAAGCCCTCATGCTAAAAGTAGCCGTATACAGCGAGCTAGACGAAGCCACCGAAAAAAGTAGCATGGTAATATTGGGGGAGCAATACAAAGACCCTACCAAGACAGGAGAAGCATGTGAAACTTTAAGATGGGGAGCTCATGTAAGTTGTGCATTTCGAAAAAAACTAATAAACATTTGTAAAGATCTTTGGGGGGAAGACAAAAAAATAGAAATGGCTAATGAAATGATGGATTGTATGTATGTGGAAACCTCAGGAACATTTAGCTCTTCAGTTACTCGTTTGGTGAGTAAAGAAGTAACGAGAAAAGGAAAAAAGGAAACTATTAGAGTTTACGAAGGTTACAGCAAAGAAGCCCATAGAAAGGATAAATCGCTGGTAAGCAATCGGGCGGTTGGCTTAATACAGTTTACGGGAGTGGCTGCACAAGAATTAGGTATTACAAAACAAGAGTTAGCCCTAATGACAGAAATTGAGCAATTAGATTATGTAAAAAAATATTTTGAAATAGATAATAGGCACAAAAAAGTAACAAATAGCTCCGAAATGTACTTAACTATTTTTTGCCCAAACGGATTAGATAAGGACAGAGATTATGTTTTATATAGCAAAGAAAAAGACGTCGAAAATAAAAACAATTATTACAAAAGCAATAGAAGTATAGACGAAGAAAACAATAACGATGGTAAGATACAACGTTGGGAGGCTATATCTAGAGTGTTGAATGCTAGGGCAAGTGGTTTATTTGCAAAAAACAGAAATAATTGTAAAGATGAAAGCAATACTACATGTGCTTATAAATTTGCTAAGGGGACAGAGGATAAATTTAATGGCGTTCTAGATGAGATGAAAGAACTTGCAGATAAGCATATTCCATATAGTAAACTAGGAGAAAGAGGCTCTTTATCAGCAGCAGGGATGAAAGCACTAGATTGTTCAGAATTTGTTGGAATATATCTTCATAAACTTGGGGTTATGCCAACTTACAAAGCCATATACACTGGAAATATGATTACTCAAAATGCCTTCAGAAAAGCCATTGGAAGTGATATGATAGATTGGGTTTCAGGCAGCGACAAAGAAGGTTTTGTACCGAAGAGGGGTGATATATTCGTATGGAGAAATGGGAATGATGGTCATACCGGCATTGTATATAGCCATGACGCCACCAATGATTTGGTAACTATATTAGAGGCAATTGGAAAGTATGGTAGTAGAGATAGTAATACCAATGCCAATAATGGAGGATACACAAAAAACAATTGTACTAGAACATCAGTTTACAAAAGAAATAAGGAGGCTTTGTTCGAGCATGCTGGATGGAAAGGATATTTCCGACCAAAAAATTATACAAAAAAACTATAAAATGAAGATTTCTAATATTATCATATTATTTTTTCTTATCACTGGATGTCATTTATCGAATGATTGTTCCGATTTAGATATAAATGAAAAAATTCTTAAACATTTAACAATTAAAGCGGAACTCTCCTATTCAGATGGTGCTTTTGTGATACCTTATGGAGGATATTTATATAACCCAAATACCGTAAATACAATTGGTAATTTTAGTATTTATCTTATCCCTAAAGAATACAAGTTGAATTTAGACATAGAACAATATGAGAATTATATAAATAATATCAATAAATTATCTACCATAATAAAGAACTTTGAAATTTATATTTTCTTAATACCAAAAAAATATTTGGTTCTTACTCCAGAGGGTTATTATCCAAATGAAAAACATATAGAGTGCTTCTATAAATATGACGAAAATCAGAAAAAAATTAAATGGGTAAAATCGAAAAAGTTAAATTTAAGCAATAAAAATTACCAATATGATATCTTTTGGTCGGAAAGGATAGTTAAAAAAAGGGTAAAAGCCTATAGATTAAGTTCAATTAATAAAATTAAGAACCTTGCTATAAACTCAAACTGGCATGGTCATTACCGTTACTTAACCGATGAAGGACATACTGCTGGTGGTTCTTGGACAGGTGTCTACCATGATTTTCATATATCAAAAGATTCTGTTATTTGTCGCCAAGAGGGGTATATGGCCTATAACAAAATATGGTATTTAGCCCAAGAGAACAAAGATACTTTAGAATTGTATCGATATAAAGAGTTAAATAGTGGCACTTTTTATAAAAATGTTAAAAAATCATTACTCTATTGGAACAAAAGTAGTCTATATTTAAAGGAAGGAGAAGAACATATTAAGCTAGAAAAGATGGATAAAAACTGAAGATAATCTTTAGGATAAACAGAAAAATCTTAAATAATACAAACGATAAGACTTTCACAGGCAAAGACAAAATGGAAGCTTACAATTGAAGCAACGGATAATTATAAAACTACCAGATAATGATAAGAGGAAATATACTACTTTTACTTTCAATTATATTCATTTGTCAAAGTTGTAGGTATAACAGTAGAAAACCAAAAGACAAAATAGTTGGCAACTATAATGAAAAAAAGATCATATTTAGCAAAAAATGGAGTAATAGTTTAGGAGAGAGTTATTTTATTGTTACTTTAGAGGATAATGCACTTCCAAAGGATGGTGAGAATAGCTATAAGTTAGAGGTTGAATTAAGGAATTCTCTAAAAACGATAGTAATAAAAGACTCTATTTTTGATTGTCCCGTAGAGCAAGATTTAAATTTTATAGAAAAATCGTTTGAATTAACAGATATAGACAACAATGGAATAAAAGAAGCTAGCTTTGCTTACAACAAATATTGTAGGGGAGATAGTCCGGATTCATTGAATGTTTATTTAATTGATAGAAACAACGTTTTTTATATTAAAGGGTTAAGAACTAACGATATGCAACAAATGATTGCAGAAGCTCAAAAGAAAAAATATTTAGGTTTTGGTGATATTGATAAAGTAAATGTTTCTGATGTTTTTCAAAAATATATGTCGATTAAATGGTATCAATATTCACATGAGAGCAAAACCTATTCTAAATCGCGGGCATCTAAATACTTTTTGACTGTAAAAAGAAAGCAAATAAAACATGTCAACTTTATCAAACAATGGCAAGGCTCCTATGGTTTTGGCTATGGTTTTCGTGGGGATGATGTAGACTATGAAATGAATTTTGAAATTAGCAAAGAGGGTTCCGCTTATATTATTAATAATGATGGAACAAAAGAAAAAGCCGAAATCGTACGTGCAACCAAAGACAGCTTAGAGCTTAGAGACAAAGAAAACCACCAATATATTCTATATCGAGAAAACGGAGGTTCAAATTACGCCATTCGCGGAGAGGCTGTTTATATGCTAAACCCACCCAACAACGATTATCCACTTACCAAATCCCCATTGGAGAAGCCATAAAAGACCCCACCCAAAGTTTGCCATTGCAACAACAAAACCGAACTTTTATACGTAAAACCCGACCAAAAGATTACAAATTTTCGTATTTTAGAAGAAGGTAACAAGCCGCATATAGGTATATTGCCATACGGCAAAACCGTAACCATAAAAATACAAACCCGCAATATGGTAGGTCAAAGTCTAGAATTTGAAGTTTGGGAGGATATCAAAAAGGACAATCATACCGATGCCTATAGTTGGTACGACACCAAAGACGACCGAAAGACCAAAGAGAAAATTTACATCGATATCGATAAGCATGGTTTAGGAGAAACCACTTTCACCATTCCCAGCCAGTGGAAACAAGAACACGGAAAAGACGAAAACCTCCCCCGTTGGTTTTACTTCAAATACAAAGAACAGGAATTCCCTAGTGCCTTTTACATGCCCAGCCCCAATACCGATCATAAAAAAGTAAAATCCCAAATGCGCATCAAAGCCCTCATGCTAAAAGTAGCCGTATACAGCGAGCTAGACGAAGCCACCGAAAAAAGCAGCATGGTAATATTGGGAGAGCAATACAAAGACCCTACCAAGACAGGCAAAGAATGCGAACCCCTTATTTGGGGAGAAAAACTCACTTGCGATGAGCGAAAGAAGGTTATAGAGATAGCAGCTGCCCTTTGGGGCGAAGACAAGAAAATGGAAATGGCAAACCAACTCATGCTTTGTATGGCGGTGGAAACCGGAGGATCTTTTGATCCCGCAGAAGGCTACCCTAGAGCCACAGGTCTAATACAGTTTACTGGAGATGCGATTGATTCTATGAATGGAAAACGCTATGATTCTGAAACAGAAAAGCACCATTGGAAAGGCAAACAATTTAACAAAGGAAAAAAACTCACTAAAAAGGCATTAAAAGAAATGACGGTTTTGGAGCAGCTCGACTATGTACAATTGTACCTAGATATGTGGATGAACGACTTTAAGAAAACCATAGCAGATGCCTTAGATATGTATATGACCATTTGGTGTCCCAAGGCAGTAGGCATGCCCGAAGACACCGTTTGTTATAGCAAAGCCGAAAGCGGTAGGCGCTATACCCAAAACAAAAGTATAGACGGAGAGACCTATGATGAGAAAGGAGAGAAAATATTAAAGACACTAGCCGACGGTAAGATCACCAAAGGTGAACTTTGGCCGCGATTGCGGCTAAAAGAAGCCCTTGGAAAAGCAAAAACCAACAGATGCAAGACAGATAGTAGCAGCTGTACTTATGGTACCAAAGTAGGCCATGGCGACTATTGCCATAGCTGTAAGTCCATACATGTGGATTTGAGGGATAAAATGGTTTTTAAAGCTCAGTCTAAAGGTTCAACTAATTGTGGAACTATTGCAAGAAATATAATTGAGAAGGGGCTAACTGTAAGCTGTGGGTTTTCTGCTGGAGATAATAAAACTTATTTTCAATTAGCACTTGAAAACAATGAACATGATGGAATCATATACAATGTTGAGGAATCGAAAGCTGGCATTAAATATTTGGACAAGGCATTAGAAAATGGTTATGCCCTTAGGGCTGGAGTAAATCATACTTTACGAAAAGACAAAACCAAAAATAAAAACATCAATGAAAAAACAACTGATCATTTCGTAGTGATCGTTGCAAAAAAATGCGTAGATGGAGTTATAAATTATGTTTATTGGGATGTAGGAACACAAAAGGGTGAAAGTACAGAATGGTTTTTTGAATTAAGAGATGAATACAAGCTCATATCGGATAACACTTATAAAACTGGAAATAAACCATATATAGTGACTCAGATAGCTAAAGTAACTAAGCTCACTAATAGACAGAGCATATTTAAAATTATTAATTTATTAATTCTTTTTTTTGGTTTAATAAGTTGTAAAGAAAAAAGTAATCTGTTGAAATATGAATTAAATGGGAAAACAATTATAGAAGTATTGGAAAACGAGAACCAAGACCGCATAAATTTTAAATCCTGTGAAGTGAACCAAACTTATTTCAGATTTAATAATGACACAATATACTTTCAGCCGCATATGGATTCTAAGTATTATCATATAATTGAGAGTTTTCAAATAAAAATAGATACGATTCTTTTTAAGACTAAGTCTAATCACAAAATGTCTTTCATTAAGGCCGATAGTATTACTTGGATCAATCCATATTATATTGATAATAGGGATGATTACAAGACATTGTATATGGATAGTTTGTATTTACATACTCTTCCTTTAATAGAAGAACCCTGCACCGAATGCTTTACCCAGGAAGACTGCGACCAATGGGAGCAAGAAGAAAAAGAGAAAAAAGAACGTCTAGCCATAGAAAAGCGATACGATAGGTTTAGAGATTCTATTATAAAAAACAAGGTAGCGATAGACCCAAAATGGCATGGCACCTACCAATACGATATAGCCGACGAAGGCCAAACAGCAGGAGAATCTAGCAGTGTGGTTACTCGAGATATTACCATCACCAAAGATTCTGTTATTATTTGGGATAACGGATTTATGGCAGATTTTAGGATTAATTATCTCCCTGTAAAATCCCCCAAAGACACCCTTTATTGTTTTATAGATAGAGATTTAAATAGAAGAGGACAGCCTAAATATTATTCTAGCGATCTTAGTCCAACCAAAATATATCAATCAGGAAAAGACTATTTTTTTGACAGCAGCCTCATGACAAAAAGAGCGCATTGAGGTTGGCTTCTAAACCCTCCACTATAAAGAAAATCGAAAAAAGCAAGTGATGAAAAAATAAATTACACGGTATAAGTTGGCACAAAATTCTCTATCTGCGAAAGAGATTATTTAAAATATTTAGTATGAAAAAAATAATATGGCTAATTCCCTTCTTCATGTTTTTTGCATGTCAGGAGAAAAAGGATCAAAATAAAGAATTAATAGGGTTAAAAGATAAACTACGAGAAGCGTTTATTAATAGAAATCCTAGGAGTGTAAATTTGTTGCATAATCATTTCTTGGACTCCCTTATTCGAGCAATACCGCCTTCTTCCAAAAACATAGACACCTATTATCAAATTGATTATATGCTTGGTTTTTTGGATTCTAGGTTTGCCGATTATTATTTTGAATCGAGATTTCATCAATTAGGACCCTCCAAACAAGCGTATGATATGGTGATAGATTATCCTTTTTTTAAAGAGGATGTTTCTGCATTTATAGCAGCGTTTAATCAACACAAAGGCGATACACTTTTATTGAAGTACATTCTCCATGAAGAAAATCTAAAAACTTTTATTATTAACAAAAAAAAGGAAATTGACAAAGAAAAATTGGTTGAATTAAAAGAAATAGTAGTGGTTTTAAAGGAAAATCCTATAAAGCTTCAAATGGAACGGGTCTCTGCTATGCTATATAAGATAGAAGACGAACTAATCAACACAGCAAATTGGCAAGGCACCTACAGTTTTGATTATGGCCGCACCCATATGGGGCAATATACAGAAGGCAATGTAAGGTTTAACATAACAGAAGATTCTCAAAAAGTGTTTTTTGATGAAAAAGAAGTCAATTTAACCATAAAAAAAGCCTATAAAGATTCTATAATCCTAAACCAAGGGGATGACTATGATTATATATTGTTTCGTATCGCACCAGATGAATATGCCGTAAAAGGCCATCATATTTATATGCTTTCGCCTCCTAATGAAGTACAGAATTTAACCAAGCATTAGCCAATTTAATGCCACAGACCAAGCTCAAAAAAATGACCATATAGGAAAAAAGCACCTAATACTATTTGAAATAACTGGTATAAAGATTTTTTCTTTTGAACACGCCTTAGAAATCTGTAAGAACTTTAAACTCCTAAAACGCCCTTCTCCTAGCGGAGAGAAGGACAAATTAATGCAGTGCACTTACTGTTGCGGTCTCCCCTGCCTTAGACATCACTTTGCACAATCGCTTCCCAAAATCCATCATCGCCTTGATTTCTTTTACACTGGCAAGCCTTTCTTTTTTGATGATGAACAGGCTGCACCCATTGGATTCGATATGGTAGTACGGATTGCTTTCGAAAAAGTGAATCACATCCTTGTTAAACAGCTTTCGTATGGCCTCCTCTTCTGGTCCGCGCAAAAAGAATCGTTTCGTGAAATCTGGTGCCTCATCTATAGGAATATCCTGAAAGCCCGAAAAACGATACAGCATTTCCAACAGACCTTCTTTATCGAGTGTAAACAAAGGTATTTCCTTTTTCAAATGAATGACCATACCAGTAGAACGTACAATTTCCAAAGCGATAAAGGCCCCTTCCGAAAACTCAAAATCAAACAGATGGATGTCCTTTTTCTTATGCAACAAATGGTTGTAGTAAAAACTAATCTGACGGGTTTTGAAATACACAAAATCCTTCAGAAAACTGGTGTTGGCATCCCGCTCCTTACTATACTCCCAATTCCATTCTTCTGCTATGTCGTTTAGCATGTTCTGGCGCTTGGTACTGGTGTTGGAAACCGGTATTAGTTTTAATAATGGAGCCGTGGTACGCATGGCAAACGGATGTACCGAATCGGTGCTATGGTCGTCCAGCCCTATAATATCGATATTGCCGCCTTTCTTTTCAAAACTCTGCTGGTAATCGTTGAGATTCTCCATTACCGTATGGTCTACAAAACTACAAAGAGAAAAATCTACTATGGCATCGGCCGTTTCGGGTATGGCATTTAGTTTTTTCTTCAGCATAAAGAAATTTAAGAAAGAAGAAAAATGCTTGATACTAACAAAATAATTCCCCGTATCATGTTCTTTAAACATCAACACATTGGGCTTGAAAGCATTGCTGATAAACAATTTCAAACTCTTATTGATTAGGATATGCACCACAAAAGTGGTGAACATTCCTATCAATATACCCGTTATGAGGTTGGTAAAAATCGTAGTGAGTAGGGTTACCAAAAAGATGAGCAATTGCTCTTTTCCGATACGAGAAACTATTGCAAACTTCTGTGGATCGGCCAATTTATACCCTGTATACACCAAGATGGCTGCCAAAGCAGAAAGCGGCACCGACTTGAGTTCGTTTTGCAAGAGCAATATAAATAGCACCAAGAAAAAGGCATGAAAAAAATTGGACCATCTATTGGTTGCGCCATTGTTTACATTTACCGAAGAACGGGCAATCACGGTTACCACATTCAGACCGCCCAAAAATCCACTTACTACCGAGGCTAGACCTAGGGCTTTCAAATCTCTATTCACATTAGATCTGCGACTCAAAGGGTCTAACTTATCCACTGCTTTGATACTCAACAGAGATTCGATACTCGATATGAGGGTAATGGCCAATACCACGCCTATAAAATTGGCCTGATAGACAATGGCAAAGTCTGGTTTGGCCAAGCTAGAAACGATATCGTTGGGAATATTGATCAAATGCTGCTGCTCCATCGGATAGGTTTTGCCCAGCCAATCAAACACACGACGTAAACTAATAGCCAAAACAATGATCCACATGGGCGCTGGTACCAGCTGGAAGTATTTGTTTCTGATTTTGGAATAAAACACCATGATAAGCAAACTGCCAACACCTACTAGTCCGGCCATGAGCACACTATGGCTATCGGTCTGTATCCAATGCTGTATGCCTTGTGGTATTTTGAGCAACAAATCCACAATACTGCCTTTTGCGGATTGGTTTCCCAGCATCACATGTATCTGTTTTGCAAATATTCCTATTCCAATAGCCGCCAACATGCCATTGATGGCTGAGGAAGGAAAGAAGTCCGCCAGAGTTCCCATTCGCAAAAACCCAAGGGCCAACATCAGTACCCCAGAGGCTACTACTGCGGCTATGGTATACAAATATCCTTGGTGCATATCTCCATCCGCCAAGGTAGTTATAGCACCCAACAACACGATAACCAAACCATTTCCAGGCCCGGTAATGGTGACCTTACTTCCGCCAAAAATAGCCACTACTACACCGCCTGCAACGGAGGCAATTATACCGGAAATAGGAGGTGCTTCGGAAGCTATAGCCAAGCCCAGTCCAAGAGGCAAGGCAATTAGAGATACCACAAAACCAGCAAAGATGTTTTGGGGAATTGTTTTTATAAAGGATGTTTTCTTTTTATTAGTCAATTTTTCGCTCTTATAATTAGTACATCAGTAGGTAGTCCAGAAAGGATATATTCCAAATCGCGGGTAAAGATACGATCCCACCAGCCTGTTTTTATTGGCGCATTCATGATGAGCAAATCGGCTCGAACTACCTGGGCATAATGTCCGATGGAATATCCGCGTTTCCCAAAAATACTTTGGGTTTTTATTCGAATATCTTTGGTATAGGTATCCGAAACTGTCTGTATAATATTGTCTACTCTTTGGTATTCTTTGGTTCGGATGCGTTCTTTCATCAATACGGCCTTACGCAAGGAACGATCGTCATCTACATTCACCATTTTCTCGGGTTGAATTTCTTCTACCACAGTAATTTGCTTACTCTGTAAGGCATGTGCTACTCTAAAGGATTTGTGTATAGTATCTGGTGTTTGTGCGGCTTCCAAGCCATTTACCACGATATGATTGGTCGGATGCGCTTCTATAGATGGCTTAATCATCAGCATCACAGAACAATGCACTTTTCTGGTAAGATTGCGGGCTATAGATCCCACATAAAACTTATAGAGATTCTCTTTTTGCAAGGCACCAAGCACCAACAAATCCACATCTAAGCTTTCGCAAAAATGCAAAATTACCTCGGTAGGGTCTCCTTCTTTCCAATGCACTTCAAATTTTGGCTTTTGAGGAACCTCCCCCAAAATATCCTCCAGTATTTGTTGTTTCTTTTCTGTCTTATTACCCACATGTACCAACTCCAATTGGGCACCAAAGGAAACCGCCAATCGGCATACCTCCACGATATTGGCTTTAAGATTAGGCGAATAGGCAAATCCAAAACATAGGGACTGAAAGGGAAAAGTTTTACGGTCTTCCATAAAGTGTAATTACGACCTTAATATACTATCTTTTTTTGAAATGGAAAGCCACAAAGAGCGATCCATACACAAGCCACTATATATGAAAGCTTATCCCATCAAACAAAGCAAAAAGCCCTTTATTTGTTCGTTTTCCTGCCGTATTAAAAGCGGAACTTATCATCATGCCAACAAACTCTATTGGTAAGTAGGGGATGGTGCCATGATTATTTTTAAGGAGATTAGCGGCATATAAGGATTTGGCCACTGTTGTAGTGCATTGATCTCCATCTTCGGTAATATCTATGGAATAAATCCCCAAATTTTGTTTATATTTCTGTTGCCACCAATTCAAAACTGTTTTGCTTCTTCTTCTTTCACTTCTATTTCTTTTAAGGGCATTTCAAACTAGATATGGTATAATTCAAGGCTTTTTGGGACAAAGATTGCTGTTTATAAGGCTTTCTATAGATTCATTTTGTCTTTCCTTATGCGTCGTTGTGATCTTTTCGAGCTATAAATAGCCCTTCAAAGCCACGCCTAGCCTAAGAAAATCAAAATAAACTGTG
>JAOXRU010000478.1 GCA_025800395.1 Flavobacteriaceae bacterium | reverse complement strand
CGATAAAAACGATAAAAACGCACCAGAAATAAACCCAACTATAATGGTGTAATGTAATGCTTGCTTATTGTTCAAAAAGAAAAGAATTCCATTGCTGTACTTACGCAAACTAAAAGAAATCCTAGAATCTTTATCTAAAGTTTCTTTCTGGCGAACACCAAACCATATCATTACCAACAGTGCAATAATTCCTTGTACATAAAATATGGCGCGCCAATTCCAAACATCGAGAACAAATTTTCCTAAAGTAGGTGCAATTGCAGGTACTAATATAAAGATAACCGTAATAAACGACATAATCTTTGCCATACGTTCTCCCATATAACTATCGCGAACTATAGCCATGCTAATGGTTCTTGGCGCAGATAAACCTAAGCCTTGCACAATTCTTCCAAACACCATTACCTCTATATCTTTTGCCTCTGTGCAAGCAAAACTGGCAATAAAAAACAAACTAAAGCCCAAGTACATAATGGGTTTTCTTCCAAAACTATCTGATAAAGGACCAGAGAGCAATTGCCCAGCACCTATCCCCAAAAACATCATAGTAACCAGTAGTTGTGTATCGTTACTATCTTCTACCTGCAAGAACTCTCCTATAACTCCCAAAGCTGGCAAAAGAGCGTCTATAGAAAGAGCCACCATAGACATAAGCAAGGCCATAAGGGCAATAAACTCGAACTGCGACATATTTGTCTGCGACTTGCTACTGTTTGGAGTTGCCACCATTTTCTTCATACTTAGGTAATTTCGAGCAGGCGAAGATACGTTATTTCTTGTGGAAGGTAATATGGCCCAGAAAAAATAATACCAACATAGCAGTCCGTAAATGTTGCAAATACCTGCCATATAAAAGACCCAACGAAATTGAAATAGATTATTTATTCGATATAAATTTTGTATATTTAAAGCAACAAAAAGAAAAAAATGGCATTATTCAAATCTTCAAACCCAGCCTTAGGAAAAAAAACCTTTGATAAAGAAACTCTAGTTACCGACGAGCGTATGACCTTGGATGGTACTGTAAACAAAACCTTTCTCTTAGGATTACTAGTTATTGCATCGGCTGCGGTAACTTGGAATATGGCAACTACTGGTGTGGGACAGCAATTTGTACAACCCCTTATTATAGGTG
>JAOXRU010000281.1 GCA_025800395.1 Flavobacteriaceae bacterium | reverse complement strand
CTTTTTTGTGAAGCCAGCAAACTCTCACAACATGGCCAATTTTTTCTTCTACTGTCCGCTTAAGGGAGGTTATTTTAGCTCTGTGGACCTCGAAATGGGTGTCCGCGTCCGCTTAAGAGACCCACAAGAGCAGAGACCCTGGCCTACTCCATGCCAACCAAGAGTTAGGGCGAAGAGAAGGCTGGCAATTCAGACTACAGTCAAACCTCCTCGTAAGTGGGCACCCTTTAGCTTGGGACCTATGTCCCCTTGCCTACGAGGGGTTGAAAAATATAAAACGCCATATCGGGTAGGGTGTGGCAGTCATGTCTTCTAATCAATGTTTAGCAAAATTCTTTTTAACGAGTCAAAATGTGATTTGCATTAAAACTGTTTCTAAGAAGTATGGTTTAAAAGTTCCTGGCAGTCATGTCATAGAAAGGTTGTTTTGCTACTATAGTTATCACCTCTTTCCCTCTGCCAGTTCCCCGAAGCCCTTTTCTGCCAGCCTGGGGCTTAAAAATTAAAGAATAAGCTAGTACAAAATGCCAGAAGACACTGACTGGAAAATTAAAATTATAAACAAATCATTTAGCCTGATCAATAATATTCTTGGAATACGAATTTCCATTTTGTTACCTTGTAGCTAAATTTGTTTTTGCCAAATCTACAGCTTAATAGTATACTTTGCCCCTAAAAAAAGGTTTTTTTTCTAATTTTTTTGTGTTTATTCCTATTCTCCACTACCATAAAAGCTCT
>JAOXRU010000461.1 GCA_025800395.1 Flavobacteriaceae bacterium | reverse complement strand
CAAAAATAGGAAGTGAAACCAAGGATTTCGATATTGCCGATGTTGCCAACGGTATCTGTGAAAAACTAATACATAGACATCCGCATATTTATGGAGACATTAAAGTGCAAGATGAAGAAGAAGTAAAGAAAAACTGGGAAGCACTAAAACTTAAAGAGGGAAAGAAAAGTGTTTTAGAAGGAGTTCCAAAAAGTTTGCCTGCAATGGTAAAGGCTAATCGAATTCAGGATAAAGTTGCGGCGGTTGGCTTCGATTGGGAAAAGCCCCAACAAGTATGGGAAAAATTAAAAGAAGAACTCCAAGAACTTCAAGAGGAAGTGGCCAACGCCAATAAAGAACAAATGGAAGACGAATTTGGAGATGTGCTTTTTTCGATGATTAATTATGCACGTTTTTTAAATATTAACCCTGAAAATGCCTTAGAACGAACCAATAAAAAGTTTATAAAGAGGTTTAAGTACATAGAAACCCAAGCCAATAAATTAGGTAGATCTTTGCAAGATATGCCTCTAGAAGAAATGGAGCAGTATTGGCAAGATGCTAAATTGCACAAATAGTATCTGTAATTTAGGGTACTAGAATTAATAGAAAGTTTTAAGATGTGTTAGATATATTCCGCCTATATTTGTGCATTATTTTTAGGCATGTATTTAACCGAATATACCAAAGAATTTAAAACCAATTTAAAACTTGCATGGCCAGTAATATTGGGTATGTTGGGGCACACTTTTGTAGCTTTCGCAGACAATATAATGGTGGGGCAATTGGGAACTGCGGAGTTGGCGGCGGTTTCCTTGGGGAATAGTTTTGTGTTTATTGGTATGTCTTTAGGGATAGGTTTTTCCACTGCAATAACCCCATTGGTTGCCGAGGCAGACGGTTCTAAAAATAGAAAGCGTGCCAAAAGTATACTTAAACATGGCTTGGTACTTTGTTTGGGTTTAGGAATTGCATTGTTTTTACTTATGTTGTTGTCTAAGCCATTAATGCGTTGGATGAAACAACCCGATGAAGTGGTTGCCTTAGCAATGCCGTATTTAGATATTATTGCTTTTTCTTTAATTCCTATGGTGCTGTTTCAGGCCTTTAAACAGTTTTCCGATGGCTTGTCTCATACCAAGTATCCGATGTATGCGACCCTAGGTGCTAATGTGATTAATATTGTGCTAAACTATTTGTTAATTTTCGGTAGTTTCGGATTTCCTAAACTTGGTATAATTGGTGCGGCAATTGGTACTCTAGTGGCTCGTATTGTTATGGTTTGGTTTATTTGGTATATGCTAAAGAGGAAAAAAGAATTTACTTTTTTTGTAACCAATTTTAGTTTTCGAACTATTTCCAATAGTTTTATAAAGAAAATTGTTGGTCTTGGATTTCCTTCTGCTTTACAAATGTTTTTTGAAGTGGCCATCTTTACCGCTGCTGTGTGGCTAAGTGGTGTCTTGGGAAAGAATCCGCAGGCGGCAAATCAAATAGCACTTAATCTGTCGAGTATGACTTTTATGGTTGGAATGGGTTTAGGTGTTGCTGCAACGGTGCGAGTGGGTAATCAAAAGGGGCTACACGATTATATATCGTTACGCAGAATTGCTTATTCTGTGTTTTTGTTAACCTTGTTTATCGAGGTCGTCTTTGCTGCTGCTTTTTTAGGGTTGCGAAATTGGTTCCCAACCTTATATCTAGATGAAAACGATATGCTAAATCAGTTAGATAACCTGGAGGTAATTGCTCTAGCTGCAAAACTTTTAATGAT
>JAOXRU010000456.1 GCA_025800395.1 Flavobacteriaceae bacterium | reverse complement strand
TATGGTGGTGCCATGTACAATACCTTGTGGTCCTATGTACATATAGGATCCGGCCGTCATTTGTCCGTATTGTGTAACACCTAAGGCATTGTATTTTTCCCAATCCTCTGGTTTAGAATAATTAGGTATCATCATTCCATTGCTAACTACTACTCTTGGGGCTGCTGGGCTAGAAGGAAACAAGCCCATAGGGTGCCCAGAATACATGTGCAAGGTTTGGTTGCGATCCATTTTGGCCAAATACTGCATACAAAGTAAATATTGTGCCCAGTTTTGAAAAACCGCTCCATTGCCACCATAGGTAATTAATTCTTCGGGATGTTGTGCAACTGCTGGATCGAGATTGTTATGTATCATTAGCATAATGGCTGCGGCTTCGCTAGTTTGTGCGGGATAGTCGGAGATGGGTCTCGCATAAATTTTATAGTGCGGTTTAAATCGGTACATATAAATTCGCCCATAATCGGTTAACTCTTGTGCAAATTCTTTGGCTAATTCTGCATGCCATTTTTTTGGGAAATAACGAAGTGCATTTCGAATAGCCAGTTTTTTTTCTTCTAGATTTAGAAGGTCTTTCCGTTTTGGTGCGTGATTATCTTCGGGTTTGTAAACGTATTTTGGTGGGAGTTCGTTTGGTATTCCTTGTAGTATTGTCGATTTAAAATTCATGTAGCGATATTAAAATTGATGTAGCTGTCCTTCTTTCCAAACCATGTTTGGTGCGAGTTGTCCTTGTTTATAAAATATGTTCTGATAATTGTCTGTAGGG
>JAOXRU010000453.1 GCA_025800395.1 Flavobacteriaceae bacterium | reverse complement strand
CAATCCATCCGTGTAATGTAACTAGGGTAAATGGGGTGTAGGTGCCTGCAATAAGCACATATATCATGGCATGATCTAGGATATTGAGTCTGGCCCGTAACTTTGGGCTTTGTACATAATGATAAAAAGTAGAGGCGGCATATAGCAAAATTAGACTAGCACCAAATATGGTAAAACTCACCACTCTACTTGCGGTTCCTAGATCTATTGCACGTATAACAAGTAAAACCAAGGCAGCAATGCTAAGCAATAAACCAACACCATGGGTGAGGATATTGAGCCTTTCTTCCGCTTGGGGGTAATAGGTTAAATTTTCTTTTTTCACTTGATACAATTATGTTTATTCGTCTTAAAAATCGTACGATATTCCTATTCCTAAGGTTTGTTTAAACTGGGTAAGTGCATGTCCGCTATCTACAATTTGCCCTAGGTTGTTTTTTACCACATCGAAACGTACATCGTCGTCGTAGATCAGATGTCCTCCTAAATTGGCTTTAAAATATTTATTGATGAGAAACTGCAATTGCAATTCCCAATCGATATCTATATTACCAAAACTCTCGAGATAGTCGGTATACAAATTAATACGATGTTTTAGGCTAATATTTTTAAGCAGTTCTTTGGACCATGTATTGGTAAGTAAAATTCCGAATTCTTGCTCTACTTGTTTGCCTTCTTTTAGAAGGTTTCCTTGGGCATCGTACACGGCTTTTTTTACTCCAAAGGCACCTGTATTGGCCAGTTCTTGTCGCAAAACAAAAGTGGCTTTTAGGGTGACTGGACTTACATAAAAATTGAAGCGTTTTTTATCTAAACTATAGTCTCCTCCTGCTCCTAAAAATAAATAACCTGGAGCCATAAAGCTAGAAATTATTTTATCGGTATTGGGGTATTTATACCCGTGTGTAAACTGGGTTCTAAAATTGGCCTTAATGGAATAAAAC
>JAOXRU010000440.1 GCA_025800395.1 Flavobacteriaceae bacterium | reverse complement strand
TAGATTTCATATTAATGGGGCAATCCCCATTACTGGGAATTCCCATATCACAAAGGATGACAAAAGTCTCGGAGCAAAGATGACAAATTTTAAGATAAGCTGAAAAGAAAGAAGTTTTTTGTCAATCAAAGCATTCCCTTGGATTAGTAACAACCCACATTTAACAAAAACAACGAATTCAGCCCAAAAATAAACGATAAACTTAGAACAATGGTAAACATATCACTTTCAGAGAAATCTAGATAAATGTACATACACGCTGGTCATGTTGGGCGATATTGTAAAATTTTGAGCACAAAATAACCGGTTTCTCGATCCCCGTTGGTTGAGGTAAACAGAGGACTCAATATCGCTTCCAGGAAACAAACACGGTTTTGAACTTACCAAAATATGTCACCTCCATCCATCTGGTGTTGGAAAAGCTTGTTTGCATTGCTGGGATGCGTTTTACAGTCGAAGAAACTCTCCTCATCTCGACGTGTTGATGAGCAAGTTGGCCGTTTTTATGAAACAAAAATTTGTCAGGACAAGCTGATTGTATTTTGCGGTCTTCCGAGGAACTATACAAGCTTTTCCAACACCAGATGGATGGAGGTGACATATTTTGGTAAGTTCAAAACCGTGTTTGTTTCCTGGAAGCGATATTGAGTCCTCTGTTTACCTCAACCAACGGGGATCGAGA
>JAOXRU010000431.1 GCA_025800395.1 Flavobacteriaceae bacterium | reverse complement strand
CACACATGGACAGCACACACACGACAACATCACATTGGGTAAATGCTTAACTATTTGTAAATTCTAATAACAGAATGCATACTTATCGAATCACTTACAAAACTATACCAAGCCATCTTTGCACCTCAAGGCCCCACCTTCTATTGAAATTAGTGAGAGTCCCATTATTTGTAGCTATTTCTCTCTCTGTCGCTCGTTTAACTTCCACTTTATACAAAAACAAGTTAAAATTCGGAACGCAAATTACCTTTCTACATTCCTATATGTACAATTTACCTAAGATAATCATATAGTTTAAAATATCTGTTCTTTTTGGAAGACCCAGTATGATATCATGTAATGCAAGAGTTAATTTTTCATCGGCGACGTCTGCCCACCAGTTTACAAAGCATCGCCAAAAAGCTTGCACGTGGGAGCACTCAAAGAACAAGTGATAAAAAGTCTCTTCATATGAATTACAAAAGGTGCATTTATCAGTTAATGCAAACCCAATTTTTAAGAGCTTAACATTGGTAAACAAAATATAATTTAACAGTCGGTATTGAAAGGACCATATATAAGTTTCACTTGCAACAAAGTGCGGTAAAAGGTAAATTTGGTCTAACATGTCTTCAACACCAAAATCGGCAATTAACCTTTTTGACATGTTCGGCAGCTTGGCTTTTGTAGTTAATAAAAGTTTATAGAACTGTTTGGTCTTGGCGGACAGCATATCAAAAGCTTGGTCAGCACATTTCACTACCATGGGATCAAAACCAACCGTTGACATTCGAGCCTTCAAATTTTTTGGAACCGAGGTCCGCAAAGCTGTCCAGGTCAGGAAATTGGTATTTAGTCCTTTATATTTAAAAATCTCGTAGGAGGCAACAATATTATCACAAACATTCGTGGATCATTCTCACCGATTTGGTGGTAGGT
>JAOXRU010000404.1 GCA_025800395.1 Flavobacteriaceae bacterium | reverse complement strand
CTAACATGTCTTTCGATGCCGACCAAGCATTCGATTCGTTCCAGGCTAGCGTAGAAAAACCAAAAAATAAAATCTCGAAATCTATTAGGCGTTATGCTGCTATATTCATAGGAATAGTCGGTATTGCAGTATTGGCTGGTTATTTTTTGCTTGCAGACCACAACAAAACACCGCTTAGCCCCGAAGCAGCCATTATTTTACAAGCAGGAGATAAGACCCACCGCATTTCTGTGCAAAATAGCACACGTTTTAGTAATGCCCAGGGGCAGGTTTGGCTCACCCAAAAGAACGATTCCTTGGTTTTTACAGAAAATACCCATCTTTTAAAACCGTATCATTATATTTCTGTTCCATTCGGACAAACCATAACCCTTATACTTCCAGATAAAAGCGTGGTGCAGCTAAATGCTGGCTCTTCCCTTATTTTCGAGAACAATTTTAACACCACAAGCAGAGAAGTAACACTTAGCGGAGAAGGGTATTTCCAAATTGCCCACGATAAAAACAAACCCTTTAAGGTGCAAACCAACAAAACCGAAATAGTGGTGCTAGGAACCCGATTTAATATACAATCGTACAAAGAAGATAAGCAAATTGTAACCACACTAATAAGTGGTAGCATTTCTTTTAGTTCTAGTTCTGGCAAAGAACTAGTCTTGCAACCAAAAGAGCAACTTATTTACAACAAACAAGACCAAACTCTCGAGCAATTA
>JAOXRU010000382.1 GCA_025800395.1 Flavobacteriaceae bacterium | reverse complement strand
TGGAGCTTAAATAACAATAGCCCTAATTGGTATCAGAAAGCAAGAAAAGCTAAGGGGTTCTGGTAGTCGCAGTAAGTGACGCCATAATGAAAATGGCCTATTGGCTTTGGTTCTCAGTAACCATTACCCAGTTTTCAATAAAACGGCTGCGTCCACAGGTACAGGTTTTAGATCGTATTTACACTGATAGGCCTTCCGTCCACGTGTATAAGTTCTAAAACGTTTGAAAACGCACCGAAGAATGGAGATTCCAAAACAAAAAACCGTTGCCTGCTAACTACCCTGCGAGCAGAGTCTCTTTCGATCTTTCTGCGCACCGAACACATATTCTTTATAAGTATCAAGTGTACAGTTTTAGGATGTTTTACAATTTTGCTGCATACATGTATAGACAAGGCCACATCAGCTGCTATGCTGTAATTTCATTCATGTAAAAATAGTACCAGTTTGGAGCCCATTTTGATACACTTCGGAGGCAAATAAGGCGAGTTTGGTCGAGCCATGGTTTGTATTTTTGCGAGATAAGGGACCGGTCATTATTCAACGGCGGGGGGGAGGGCTACTAAGTTGAGAAAAAGTTTGGCCCAGAAATTGTGGCCCTCCCCCTGTTAACAGCCTAAAAAATTGTGGCCCTCCCCAAATTTGAGTCCAAAAAATATTGGCCCTCCCCCACTAAACAGGAAGCGGGCAAAATTGAAGCTAAAACAACACAAAGCGGGTTGAAAACTAAATATAACTTATTTATGCACATACGTAATTGTGTGGAAACATTATGTCTGTCAGTAGTACAGGGATTTCCCCTTCCATTTCCTGCACATTCTACCAAATTTGGTAGCGGATTGAGTAAAAAGGGGGTTGACAAACCTCCCCATTTCAAAGTTTTGCCTTTAAGAGTATAAACAAGCCCTCTTTTGTATGATACCAGGGGCGGTTCTTTGTGTTTTTCGCTGAGCAATGGCTGTATAGTTGTAATAGATGACAGCTATTCATGACCAGTTGTTTTCAGTTGGGCACTGATGGTTGATAGTATTTCAAAAGCCAATGTTCGTTTTAGTTTTGTTGGAGGGCTAGTTTTCTGTGTGTTTTGAAGTGTTTAATTATCTCTTC
>JAOXRU010000255.1 GCA_025800395.1 Flavobacteriaceae bacterium | reverse complement strand
AGTGCGAACTGTTGGCAAATCTCCACCCATATCGGTAGAACCCAACTTGGTTTTCGTTTGGCTTTCAAAAACAGGCTCCATTACTTTTATAGAAACTGCTGCTATGATGGATTTGCGAATATCCGAAGCATCGTAATTTTTTCCGTAAAACTCACGAATTGTTTTTACCAAAGCTTCTCTAAACGCAGATTGGTGTGTTCCACCTTGTGTAGTATGTTGTCCATTTACAAAACTATGGTACTCTTCGCTATATTGTGTTTTACTATGGGTAATTGCTACTTCTATATCTTCTCCCATTAAATGAATTATGGGGTACAACATATCTTCATTGCTGTTGTTATCTTCTAATAAATCCTTTAATCCGTTTTCAGAAACAAACTTTTCCCCATTAAAAACTATGGTTAATCCCCGATTGAGATATACATAGTTTTTAAGCATTTTTACAATGTATTCTTGCCGGTACTTAAAGTTCTTAAAAATAGATGCGTCTGGCACAAAACTAACCTTAGTACCTTTTCTCTTGGAAGTTACTTCAAGAGGGGATTCTTCTATTAGATTACCTTGCTCGAAAGTAGCCCATTTGGTTTGCCCATCTCTTACAGACTGCACTTTAAAACTTGTAGAAAGTGCGTTTACAGCCTTGGTACCTACCCCATTTAAACCTACCGATTTCTTAAATGCTTTGGTATCGTATTTTCCTCCTGTATTCATTTTGGAAACCACATCTACAACCTTTCCCAAAGGAATACCACGCCCGTAATCTCGTATATTCACTTCGTTTTCTTTGATATTGATTTCTATGGTTTTACCAGCACCCATTACAAATTCGTCTATAGAATTATCGAGTACTTCTTTGATGAGAATATATATACCATCGTCTGCCGAAGATCCGTC
>JAOXRU010000317.1 GCA_025800395.1 Flavobacteriaceae bacterium | reverse complement strand
TGCCTTTTATGCGGAAAAGTTTTCGAAGGAAAAGCAGCGCAAGCATTTTACAGATAATTAGATTATTTCAAAGCCGCTAGCAATTGGGTTTTTACACTTTTAGAAAAGGGTATTCTTGAGCCTTCGTCGAGTACCAAATATCCTTCATTTTCTAAATGTCTAATCGTGCTTATATTCACGATATGGGATTTGTGACATTTGAAAAAGGAGCTACGCAGCATTTTCTCAAATTTCCCCAGATTATACGAGCTTGTAATACAGCTTTTGTCCATCAAATGAATCTTGGTATAGCCCTGATAGCCTTCTAGGCGAAGGATTTCTTTAAAAGGAATAAAAGAAATGCCTTTGCTTGTGGGTATAGACAATTTGTTTTTCTGATGCAGTTCTTTAGACAGTAAGGCGGCAAAGCGTTTTTCTTGAAGTAAATTATTTTTGTTTGTTATCTGGCTAATGGCTTTTTCTACAGCTTGTCTTAAATCGGTATCATCTATTGGTTTTAAAACATAATCTATTGCATTTTGTTTAAAAGCTTCTAGGGCATAATCATTGAAGGCGGTAACAAAGACAACCTCAAAGGAGATGTTTTTTAATGAGGCTAGCAGTTCAAAGCCATTCATTCTCGGCATTTTTATATCCAAAAAGAGTAGGTCGATCTCTGTATTTTGTAGAATAGTCAATGCCTCTTCTGGGTCTTGTAGGCAATGCAAAATTTCTATTTGCGGATAGAATTTTTCTAATTTATTTTTTAGACCTTTTAAATTAGAAATTTCATCGTCTGCCAATATGGTCTTTATTGTTGTCATTGTAATTGTTCTATTTTAAACTGAAAAACACAACCTTTTTCGTCTGCACTTTCATTTAAAGTCGATATTTCATATTGAATATACCATTTTCCTGTTTTTTTAAGAAAATGCAATCTGTCTTTTAAAATCTGAGAAGATTTAATTGCACCATTACTTTCATGTCCAAGCATGCCAATGCCATCATCTTGTATTTTAACGGCTATGGTTTGCTTGTTTATTTTTTCAAATTCAATGATCACCATGCCATTGCCTTTTTTGTTAAAAACCCCATGATTGACTGCGTTTTCCACTATAGGTTGTAGCAGCATTGTAGGTATTTGTATACTTTTCAGAGCTAGTTTCTGGTCTATGCGAAACGCATATTGCAGTTTGCTTTTAAAACGCAGTTTTTCTATATAAAGATAATTGCGAAGCAAGGTTATTTCTTCTTCTAAGGTTATGGTGTTTTTCTTAGACAGCGCAAAGAATTGCCGAATTAGTTTTGCAAATTTTACTAGATAGCGTTCCGAGGCTTCAAAATCGTTCTGATTGATATAGTATTGAATAGCGGATAGTGAATTAAATACAAAATGCGGATTCATTTGCGAGCGAAGCGCTGTAAGTTGCAGTTGAGATAGTTCTTGTTCTTGCAATTTTTTTCTGTTGCGTATACGTTGCAGTCGATTGGCAATTAGGATGCTTCCTACTGCAACCAGCATAAAGGCAAATATCCAGAGCGCAATTTTAAAAATTTGCCTTTGCCAAAACAAGGGTTGTATGCTAAATGCATAGCTGTTGGTTTGTTCCTTGTATTGTATTTCGAGGGTGTAATCTCCTGGTTTGGGGTCGTAGAATGATAGTTGCTTGTTATATGCATCTGTCCATTTTTTTTGTAGAGGAGAAAGCCTATACTTCCATATAGGTTGGTTTTTATTGTTAGATAAATCTACAATGTCGATTTCAAAATTTAAGCTACTCTTGTGGGTGTAACTTGGTGTGTGTTTTAGGTTTTTATTATGGTAACTAGCATTTTGGATATAGATGTGGTTATGGTTTTTTTGAGGCTTCCATGGTAAGGATATTTGCAGCAAGCCCTTGTTGGTACCAATAAATAATTTATTTTGGAACACAGCAATACCGTTTAAGTCTTGTGTTGGTATGCCATCTACTTCGTCATAAGACCGAATGAAGCGATAATTAGGTTTTTTATTTTCAAGTTGCAGTATACCAGTATTGGTTAAAACCCAAATATATTCGGGTTCTACAAATACATCTTTAATGCTTAGAAAAGCGGTACTTTCTATAGGTTTCGTTTGTTTCAGGTCAGATACAAAGGCACCAAAACCATCGGTACCTATAAGTAATTCGTTGTTGGTTAGTGCCCGAAGTTGAACAATGTCTTTGTTGAATAATTCCTTAGAGAATTTTAGAGGAAGCGCCTTATTACGAACAATTTCTTTTAGTCCAGAGGCGGTGGCTGCTATCAAACGATGATTAAAAACAATAAGGTCGTTACAGGATCTCGTATTTTCAATGTTTTCTAGTATTTCCAATGTGTCGTAATCTAGTTGGTTAATTCCAAAAGAGAAAGAACTATATAATTTTTTATCATGAAAAATTAATTTACGCGCAAACACATCATTATCAATAATAGCATGTTTTTTTATCTGATTTTTTTTGTGGTGAATTGCAGTTATGTTTCCTTTACTAGTATAAAAGCTTTTGTTTAATTGCGGTAAGCTGTGTACGCCAAAAAGAAAATGTGGATCTTTTATATAAGGTTCGAAAGCGCTGGTGTTTTTTTGGTATTTAAAAAAACCTTGGTCTCTCACGCTTGCAATAAGTTGGTTTTGATCGATGTCTATATGTTGCACCACTTGGTCTTTTAGGAGCCATTTTTGTTGTTGTGTAGCATTAGAAATTTGATAGACACCCTGCCCAAAAGTAGCGAGCCACAAATGACCAGATCGATCCCTAATGCCAAAATGTGCTGGTATTTCTTTTGGAAAAAGATAGGACGCCTCTAGTTCCAGTTTCTCATTTAGAACACCCCATACTCCAGAGCCAGAAAACTGTATTTGTTCGTTATTCACCAATATTCTAGCGTGCTGAATATGTTTTATTCCTAGTGCTTTTTCAAAAGAGAATCTTGTAATTTCTAAAGTCTCTAGGTTTAAAAACACGATTTCGTCCGATTTGCTCCAAACATAATAATTGTTGTTTAACTGTTTGCGTCTGCCTTTACCGCTTACGACAGGCAGATAGTGTTTTTTTAACAAGCTTCCATTTTTGCCAAAAATTTGAAGACTGTCGTTTTGAAAACTAATGTGGCTTAATTTCGAATGAAAAAGTAAATCTATATCTTTTGTTTTATCACCTAGGTTGTCGTTTAAAATTTTCCATTTGTTTTGTTCTAGGGAGTAGGTTTTTAGAGGGCCTGTTGGGTATACCTTATTGCCAATTTTGGAAGAAAAAATAGGATCGATAATTAAGTTTTCTTTTTCATTAAAAAACGAATAAACTACTCCATTTTCAATATACCCTAGTTGTTCTGCCTTGGTAATATACCAGACTTTATTGTCGTTGGTTATAAAGGCTTCCCAAATATCGTTTTTTGGAAGCCCATTTTTGGTGGTGTATACTTTGCAATCTTGCCCATTGTATTGCACCATGCCTTTATCGGTAAGAAACCAAATATAACCTTGTTTGTCTTCCCTTATGGTATACACATGATCGCTTGGGAGTCCATTGGTAAGGTTAATGTTTTTGTACTGTCCAAAAACACAAATCCATAGCAAATTAAAAAATAATACGCTATGGATTTTTTTGGTTTTCAATGTTGTTAGTTGTTAGCTAGAAGCAATATAAGCTAATCTTGTATAATACCAAAAGTTCCTTGGTATTGTCCAGTAATAATTTCCCCATCGGTATTCATCATCGAATAGGAAATATCAATAGTGCTATTTTGCGGATTATTTGCATCTAAGTTGAGGTTGTTAATAGTCACTGTAGGACCTACTGCTCCTGGGGTATGGTAGGTGCCAACATTTTCGTTAGCCATACCAAAGTCAATTCCATTGTTCGAGAAATTTGGACTTAGTGCATCTATCTGACCATCGTGGATAATTACGGTGTCTTCAATACTCGAAACAATATAGGTTGTGTTCGGTTGTAAAGGCCCAGTTACCAAGCTAGGATTGTCGGAATCCAGGACTTTTAACAATACTAGTTTGGTAGTGTTTAGCGAGAACAAATAATCCCCAGTAGAATTATTTACATTATTATCGTTGTCAAACATTCTTCCGTCTGTGAAGAAAAACACATAGTTGTCTGGATATCCGCTATTGTTGTTGTCTTCTTCATCTTGTTCTATGTATGCATTTGGCGTTTCGTAGAAGCTGTTGTTATACGAGAAGCCATCCGTAGCGGAGGCTACATCATCATTATTATCGCATCCAAAAAGGAAAATTACGACAACTGGAAATAGAATATATTTTTTCATGAAGATTTTTTTAAGGTTAATTATCCAAGGCAATATAGTTGCCAAACCCACCACTAATGGTACGGATAAATACGAGGTTGTTGTTTTGTATTTGGTAGATATGCAATCCGTTGCTATCTGTAGCATACACATAATCCCCGTTTATAGCTACCCCACTAGCATTTTGAAGCGACTTGCTGTCTAGGATTCCCATAGAAGTAAGTTCGATAAGTTTTATGCCATCATAGCTGCTTTGCAATGGCGCATCCGGACTAGGTCGCATACTTACTATTGCTTTCGTGCCAGCAACTGCTAATGCAGTAGTATAACCTCCTATATTTATCTCGTCGGACAGGCTTAAGGTGTTGCTGTTAAACTTTTTTAGTTTGCTATCGGCCATAGATGCAGCAATTATATGTTGGTTGCCGTAGGTAGCTATACGACTGTGGAAACTACCGTTGCTATACGGATAGGAGGATAAGTCTAAGTCAGCAGTATTGGAAACATTGCTAGAAACGGGGTTGTTGGCTGTTGCCACATCATAACTATGTAATCCATTGTTTTGATCCACCAAGAAAAACAGATTGTCTATACGTCCCATCGACATGGCGTCAGAGGTAGAAAAACGCGATTGGGTGTTAAACATATGGTGAATGATGTGTAAACCACGATACTCATCCGAAAGGTATGTATAGCCATTTACTTCTTGCACATCGGTCAATCGCGCATAGTTGCTTCCTTTTGCTACGGTTCCCATAATATAGGCACTAGGAGGACTAGCAATGTGCACGTAGCTCACAAAAGGCTGTATGGCATCAAAATGTCCAACATAAGCAATGTCTGCCACGGTTTCTACATAATACGAAGTAGGGGCAGTTATAGTTTGTACCAAATTGGGTGCAATAGGATTGCTAATATCATAGATTTTGAGATTGCTTCCATCGGTGATATAGGCATGATTGGCTAGGGTATTTAATTTGTCTATGGTTACACACAGAAAAATTTTGGCATCTACACCAGACCCTCCTTCTCCACCAGGAATATAACCTTGCATCTCAATTTGAATATGATCGCCAATATTGCTTCCGCTGCTAATGGTTTGCACCACAAAATTGTTGTTGCTTGGCAATGGGCTGCCCATAAAGGAAAAGAAACTGCCATTGGTGCTGTTGAAGTTTTGTCCTATAGTGGTTTGGTCGCCACTATTTACGCCAAAAGTGTAAAAATCTACCTGAGGGCTTTGCAAAGAATAGATATGATAGTACGGACCATCTGGATGTCCGGTAACGTACTCCACTACCATTTGGGAGTCGTCTAAATAATAATTTTCGGGAGTAAGCCCAACAGCCTCCATAGTAAATCCCTGCTTATCTACACTGCAAGGGCTTACTGCGCTATCATTATCATCACTAGTGTCACATCCGATGGCTACCATCAGAATAGACCATAAAAAAAGAACTTTTCGCATGATTATGGGGTTACATTGTCAATTACAATACACAATTCGCCTTCTATACCACCAGAAGTGATGTCATAACGAAATTCTTCCCCTACAGCGGTGCCAGCACGTTGGCACACTACATTTACTGTGTAATTGGTGCCACCTATCCCCATAGTGGCAGTACCACTTGCGTTTAGGGTAACTACATCGGTCATAAACCAAAAATTGCTAGGATTGGCGGTTTCGTATACTTCCATAGCGCCTATACCGTTTCCGTTTTGGTTTGGGAAAAAATCGGTGGTTAGATTGGCTTCCGCCAAAAGGGTGTTGGTGTTATTGTTATTGTCGGTAAAGGTAAGACCCGCAAAATTACATTGGTTTTGATTGGGGGCATTACCATCGTCGTTATCGCATCCGAATAAAAGAATCAAGGCGATTAAGCTGCCTAAGTACATTTTGAAGTTTTTCATTGCTTTTTTTAAATATTTGGGTTTAAGTAAGAGCAATAACGAAATTTTACTAGAAATAGATTATTGGAATTAGAGCAAGTGTAGGATTCATTTAAGGAAAATAGACTTTGGTTAGATTTAGGCTTTCGGAAATTTAGGATTCGTTTATGGCGAATTGGTTTATATTTGTATTATGAACGAACACTTAGATCCAAACAAAGAACGATTTTCCGATGTAGAAATGGATATCGAACGCGCATTGCGCCCACTCGTATTTGAAGATTTTGCCGGTCAAGATCAGGTATTGGAAAATCTGAAGATTTTTGTGGAAGCTGCCAAATTGCGCAATGAAGCTTTGGATCACACCCTATTTCATGGTCCTCCTGGTCTGGGTAAAACCACTTTGGCGCATATTTTGGCCAACGAATTGGGAGTTGGGATCAAGGTGACTTCTGGTCCTGTATTAGATAAGCCTGGAGATTTGGCAGGTTTGCTTACCAATCTCGAAGATCGAGACGTATTGTTTATAGATGAGATCCATCGGTTGAGTCCCATAGTAGAAGAGTATTTATATTCTGCTATGGAGGATTATAAGATCGATATTATGATCGAATCTGGACCTAATGCCCGTACTGTACAAATTCAACTTAATCCGTTTACTCTGGTGGGGGCAACCACACGTTCTGGCTTGCTTACTGCACCGATGCGTGCCCGATTTGGAATTAATAGTAGATTACAATATTATTCTGTGGAATTGCTCTCCGACATTATCCAGCGTTCGGCTTATATCCTAAAAGTACCTATAAGCATGGAGGCTGCTATAGAAATAGCCGGCAGAAGTAGGGGAACGCCAAGAATCTGCAATGCCTTATTGCGTAGAGTTAGAGATTTTGCACAGATCAAAGGCGATGGAAAAATTGATATAGAAATTGCCAAGTTTGCCTTAAAAGCATTAAATGTAGATGCACATGGTTTGGATGAAATGGACAATAAAATACTCAGCACCCTGATAGATAAGTTTAAAGGAGGGCCAGTAGGAATTACTACTTTAGCAACGGCAGTTTCCGAGAACCCCGAAACGATAGAAGAGGTATATGAGCCATTTTTGATACAAGAAGGCTTTATTATGCGTACGCCTAGAGGTAGAGAAGTAACCGAGTTGGCCTACAAACATTTGGGGAGAACAAAGCCTGGAGTACAAGGAGGCTTGTTTGAGTAAAGCACCCATGGAGAAAATTTTACCTTTGTATCACAAGATGTCGTTACCACAAAAACATAGCGATTGGATCAAAGCACAAGCCAAGGAATTGGGGTTTCTTTCGTGCGGGATATCTGAGGCAGGTTTTTTGGAAGAAGAAGCTCCACGTTTAGAAAAATGGCTTCGGCAAGGCATGCATGGTGAAATGGGTTATATGGAAAACCATTTTGACAAACGGCTCGATCCAACCAAGCTAGTTGAAGGTGCTAAAAGTGTGGTTTCTTTGCTTTATAACTACTTTCCAGAAGAACAGCAGAACTCCGATAGTTTTAAAATATCCAAGTATGCCTATGGGCAAGATTATCATTTTGTAATCAAAGAGAAGTTAAGGAAATTATTGGTACTTATCACAGAAGAAATAGGGGAAGTGTCTGGAAGGGTATTTGTAGATAGTGCCCCAATATTAGAAAAAGCCTGGGCAGCAAAGAGTGGCCTAGGGTGGGTTGGTAAAAATGCCAATTTAATTACCAAACAAGTAGGATCTTTTTATTTTATCGCGGAGCTTATTATAGATTTGCCATTGGCCTATGATCGTCCTACTACAGATCATTGTGGGCAATGCACAGCATGTATAGACGCATGTCCAACCCAAGCAATAGTGGCGCCCTATGTGGTGGACGGGAGTAAATGTATTTCTTATTTTACCATAGAGTTAAAAGATAGTATTCCTACCTATTTACAAGGGCAGTTCGATGATTGGATGTTTGGTTGTGATGTTTGTCAGGATGTGTGTCCTTGGAATCGGTTTTCCAAAGCCCATCAAGAACCTAAGTTTGTGCCACATGCAAAATTGTTGGATATGGAGAAGCAAGATTGGGTAGAAATGACCCAAGAGGTTTTTTCTGACATTTTTAAGAAATCAGCAGTAAAACGCACAAAATTTAGCGGTTTGCAACGTAATATTCAGTTTTTGTTAAATAATTAACAAGATTGTCTTAGCTTTTTAAAAATAAATGTCGAGTCAAGCAGAATACTTATAACTTTGTAGGTTCATTTTTGAAAATGATATTATGAGCAAACAAAGCAAAAGGAAGCAAGCATTGGTGTACCACGCCAAGCCGCAACCCGGAAAGATTAAAATTGTACCAACAAAGCCATATGCAACCCAGCGCGACTTGGCTTTAGCGTATTCTCCTGGGGTTGCAGAGCCTTGTCTTGAAATAGAAAAAGAAGTTTCTAATGTATATAAATACACTGCCAAAGGAAATGTAGTTGCCATTATTTCTAATGGTACAGCCGTACTCGGATTAGGCGATATTGGTCCGGAAGCTTCTAAACCAGTAATGGAAGGGAAAGCCTTGTTGTTTAAGATTTTTGCCGATATCGATGGGATGGATATCGAAGTAGATGCCACCGATGTAGATAAATTTGTAGAAACGGTAAAAGCTATTGCCCCAACTTTTGGAGGAATTAATTTAGAAGACATTAAAGCCCCAGAGGCTTTTGAGATAGAACGTCGTTTAAAAGAGGAGCTAGATATACCTGTAATGCACGACGATCAGCACGGTACTGCTATTATTTCTGCCGCTGCGCTAATTAATGCAGTAGAGATAGCCGAAAAAGATATAGAAAAAGTAAAAATCGTAGTTTCTGGTGCTGGAGCCGCTGCGGTTTCCTGTTCTAGGCTATATGTGGCATGTGGTGCTTCTAAAGAGAATATTGTAATGCTCGACAGTAAAGGGGTTATTCGAAAAGATAGAAAAGAACTCACCGCAGAAAAAGAAGAATTTGCAACCCAAAGAAAAATAAATACCTTGGAAGAGGCTATGATAGACGCCGACGTGTTTATAGGTTTATCTATAGCAGATATTGTGAAGCCAGAAATGCTTTCTAGTATGGCCAAAGACCCCATAGTTTTTGCCATGGCTAATCCAGATCCCGAAATTGGTTATAAGCTTGCAATAGAAACTAGAGACGATATTATCATGGCTACTGGTCGTTCAGATCACCCCAATCAGGTCAATAATGTACTAGGTTTTCCATTTATTTTTAGAGGCGCTTTAGATGTGAGGGCGAGAAAAATAAATGAAGAAATGAAAATGGCAGCGGTTAGAGCTATAGCGGCTTTAGCCAAAGAGCCAGTGCCAGAGCAGGTAAATATTACTTATGGGGAGACCCGTTTGTCTTTTGGTAAAAATTATATCATTCCAAAACCTTTCGATCCTCGATTAATAGCTACTATCCCTATTGCGGTTGCTAAGGCTGCTATAGAAAGCGGTGTAGCCGAAGAGCCAATTACCAATTGGGATCAATACGAAGAAGAATTGTGGCAACGTTCTGGAAGTGATAATAAATTAGTTCGTTTGTTGCACGATCGTGCGAAAACCAATCCAAAGAAAGTGGTTTTTGCAGAAGGCGATCATTTAGATGTTTTGAAAGCAGCCCAGTTTGTGCACGATGAAGGAATAGCGATTCCTATTTTATTGGGAAATAAGGAAATCATCCATGAATTGATGGAAGAGATCGAATACGAACAAGAAGTAGAGATCATCGACCCAAAAACTCCAGAGCAAAAGGAGGCTTTAAATCGTTATGCTTATTCTTATTGGGAGCAACGTCAGCGAAATGGTTTAACCTTATTTGACGCAAAGAGAAAAATGCGTCAACGCAATCATTTTGCAGCCATGATGGTGATCGAAGGCGATGCGGATGCGATGATTTCTGGTTATTCTAGGTCTTATCCTACGGTTCTTAAACCAATATTAGAATTGGTGGGTACTGCACCAGGAGTGTCTAAAGCTGCCACCATGAACCTCATGCTTACCGATAGGGGGCCAATGTTCTTGGCAGATACATCTATCAATATCAATCCTACAGATAAAGAAATCGCCAAAATTGCGCAAATGACCGCAAGAGTCATCAGAACCTTTGGTTTTGATCCGGTTGTTGCCATGTTATCTTATTCCAATTTTGGTTCTTCCGAGCACGAGGTGGTAGAAAAAATGACTAAGGCCGTAAAGCAGTTGCACAAATACCACCCAGATATTTGTGTAGATGGACCTGTGCAGTCTGACTTTGCATTAAACAAACAATTGTTGCAAGAACGTTTTCCTTTTTCTAAATTGGCAGGTAGAAAAGTAAATACCCTGATTTTTCCGAATATAGATTCCGCAAATATTACCTATAAAATGATGAAGGAAATAGCACATGCGGGAAATATAGGGCCAATTATGCTAGGCTTAAATCAGGCAGTACATTTAGTGCAATTGGGTGCTAGTGTAGAGGAAATTGTAAATATGTCTGCTATAGCCGTATTGGATGCGCAAATAAGAGGAAAACAAAAAACGATATAAAACCAAATACAGATGATTACACATATAAAAGGACGTTTAACTGAGAAAAATCCAACCTATGTGGTAATTGACTGTAATGGAGTGGGATACCATATTCATATTTCTTTAAATACCTATGGTAAAATAGGGGGAGAAGAAGCCTTGTTTTTATATACCTATCTTCAGGTAAGAGAAGATTCGCATACGCTTTTTGGTTTTGCGGATAAGGCAGAACGAGCTGTTTTTCAGTTGCTTATTTCGGTTTCTGGAATAGGAGCAAATACCGCCCGTACGATGCTTTCCTCCTTGGTGCCTGAAGAGGTCAAAAACGCGATTGTACAAAACGACGTAGCGACCATACAGTCTGTAAAAGGAATCGGCGCAAAAACCGCGCAAAGAGTGATCTTAGACCTAAAAGACAAAATACTAAAAGTGGAGGATATTGCAGAAGTTTCTGCGATTTCAAACAATACAAATAAAGAAGAAGCGTTATCAGCATTAGAGGTTCTTGGTTTTGCGAGAAGGCAATCGGAAAAGTTGGTGCAAAAAGCCCTTCGAGCAAACCCGAGCTTAAGTGTAGAAGAGCTCATAAAGTTTGCGCTCAAAAATTTGTAATCAGTTTGAGAAAAATAGTAGTAAGCTCCAAGGTCATTAAATCTTTCTTAGTTATATGTGCCTGCTTCGGTGTGTATTTTGCTAATGCGCAAAATACCCAGCCGCAGGATAGTATCAAGAAAGGGGTTACTTTAGGTAGTATAGAACTAAAGGACCCAGCTAGTATCGTAAATAAATATACTTACGATCCAGTATTGGATCGGTATGTGTATACCTCTAAAGTTGGAAAGTACGATATCAATTACCCACTCATACTCACACCTCAACAGTATTTGGATTTGGTGCAAAAAGAAAGTATCAAATCGTATTTTCAAGAAAAAATAGACGCTTATTCTGGGAAAAAATCTGGCTCAGGGGATAAAAGAAAAAATTTACTACCCAATTTTTACGTCAATTCCGATTTCTTTGAAAGTATTTTTGGTGGGAATACCATAGAGGTGATTCCACAAGGATCGGTTGCCATGGATTTGGGGGTGATTTACCAAAAAAACGACAATCCTGCATTGTCTCCTCGAAACCGAACCAACTTTTCTTTTGATTTTGATCAGCGTATTAGCCTATCGTTAATTGGTAAAGTGGGGGAGCGCTTACAGGTTTCGGCTCAGTATGATACCGAAGCTACCTTTGATTTTCAGAATCTTATAAAATTAGAATATACGCCAACCGAAGATGATATCATCCGAAAGATTGAGGTCGGAAATATCAGTATGCCGCTCAATAGCTCTCTGATATCAGGTGCTCAAAGTCTTTTTGGGGTAAAAACCGAATTGCAGTTTGGTCGCACTACGGTTACCGCCGTGTTCTCCGAGCAACGCTCTCAAAATTCCACCGTACAAGCGCAGGGTGGTGGTAGTATCAATGAATTTTCGTTATTGGCTTTGGACTACGAAGAAGATAAACACTTCTTTTTGAGTCAATATTTTAGAGATCATTATGATATTGCCCTCAAAGATTATCCGCAGATCAATAGTGCGGTACAAATTACGCGAATAGAAGTTTGGGTAACCAATCGCAATCAGCAAACTAACAATGTGCGTAATATCGTTGGGGTGCAGGATTTGGGGGAATTTGAACCTGGTACCAGTGTGGCTGATGCCAAAACGCGTATTTATAAGTCTACTGGTGTGTTGCCAGCAGGATTTTTTAATTTGGATCCTTCGGGCTTGCATGATTTGCCTAGAAATGAAGCCAACCAATTTGATCCAAAGCTTATAGAGGCTGGAGGTGGTGCAATCAACTCCGATATTAGAGATATTGCTACTATAGACAATGGTTTTAATGTGCCAGGTTATACGGTAAACGAAGGATTTGATTACGCCATACTCGAAAATGCAAGACAATTGCAACCCAATAGAGACTTTACTTATCATCCGCAATTGGGATATATCTCCCTCAACCAACGATTGAGCAATGATGAGATTTTGGGGGTTGCATTTCAGTACACCTACAAAGGAGAGGTCTTTACAGTAGGAGAATTCAGTAATGGAGGTATAGAAGCCAACGGGGTGAATAATGTGGGATCCAATGTGCAGATAGACAACAATGTTTTGGTTGTAAAATTGTTGAAAAGTAGTTTGACAAGAGTAGAAGATCCTATTTGGGATCTGATGATGAAAAACATTTATTTCACTGGGGCTTTTCAGATCAATCAGGAAGATTTCAAAATGAATATATTGTATACCAGTCCTACACCGAGAAATTACATTTCTCCAGTAGACGAAGGCACTTGGCCAGAGGGATTGGAGCAACAAATTTTGTTGGATGTGTTTAATTTTGATCGCTTGAATGTCTTCAATGATTTTCAAAACGGGGGAGATGGTTTTTTTGATTATATCCCAGGGATTACGATTGAGCCACAAAACGGACGAATTATTTTTACCAAGGTAGAGCCTTTTGGAGCGTATTTGCACCAAAAGTTAGGTGGCGGAAATTATGATGATGAGGATTCCTACAATCCCAATCAATCCAAATATGTATTTCGATCGATGTACGACGGATCCAAAGCTGCAGCCTTGGAAGATGCCAACAAGAACTTATTTCAAATAAAAGGAAAATACAAAAGTGAAAGAGGGAATGGAATTCCCATAGGTGCTTTTAATGTGCCTCGTGGTTCGGTAAGAGTTACTGCAGGAGGACGTCTATTGCAAGAAGGGGCGGACTATACGGTCAACTATATCGCGGGAACGGTGCAGATCATAGATCCGAGTTTGGCAGCCTCTAATATACCGATTGAAATTTCTGTAGAGAACAATGCGGTTTTTGGGCAACAGACACGTCGTTTTATGGGCTTTAATGTGGAGCATAAGTTTAGCGATAAATTTTTGCTAGGGGGAACTTTCTTGAATCTAAGAGAGCGTCCATTGACCCAAAAGGCCAATTATGGAACAGAACCAGTAAACAATACTATATTCGGATTAAATGCCAATTATTCTACGGAGCTGCCGTTTTTGACAAGGATGGCCAATAAATTGCCCAATATAGATACCGATGTGGCGTCCAATTTGTCCTTACGAGCAGAGGTAGCATGGTTGAAACCCAATTCTCCAAAAGCGGCCAATTTTGACGGAGAAACAACCGTATATCTCGATGATTTTGAAGGCGCGCAAACCCTTATCGATGTTCGCTCTGCTTTGGGGTGGAGTTTGGCTTCCAGACCCTTGGATGCTGCTTTTGATGTGGTAGGTGGGACAGATGATCCGCCGACTATCAGTGGAGATCCAGATATAGAAAGTTTAAGAGAAGGATATAAGCGGGGGAAAGTAGCTTGGTATACTATCGATCCGATATTTTATACAAGCCAACGCCCAGGAGAAATCAACGATAGTGATGTGTCTAGCAACCAGACACGTAGGGTGTTTATAGATGAACTATATCCAGACAGGGATATTGCTCAAGGGCAAACCACGGTAGTAAACACCTTGGATTTGGCATATTATCCGGATGAGCCAGGACCATATAACCTGAATGTCAATTACGACGGCCTTACCAATAACGAAAAATGGGCTGGTATCATGCGGCCTTTGACCAATACCAATTTTGAAAATTCTAATGTAGAGTTTATACAGTTTTGGGTATTGGATCCGTATACCAATGGGGAAACACCCGACAATGGGGAATTGGTGTTTAACCTTGGAAATATATCCGAAGACATCCTTCCAGATGGTAGAAAGCAATACGAAAACGGATTGCCAGGAGTAGATAGCAACGATTTGGTAACCAATACGATTTGGGGAAAAGTGCCAGCTACCCAGTCTTTGGTGTATGCTTTTGACACCAATCCGGCCAACAGGGAATTGCAAGATGTGGGACTCGATGGTCTCAACGATGCGGAAGAACAAACAAAATACGGAGCAGAGCTAGGATCGGATCCAATGCGAGACAATTATGAGTATTACCTCAATAGAGATGGAAATATTTTGGAACGTTATATCGATTATAACAATACCCAAGGAAATGCACCTGTAAATGTAACCAATACCAATAGGGGGTCTACTACTTTGCCAGATACCGAGGATTTGGATAGAGACCAGACGATGAATACGGTAGATAGTTATTTTGAGTTTCGTGTACCCATAAAGCCAGGTTTGGATATAGGAGATAAGTTTGTGACCGATGTACGAGAAGCGAGTCTTACCACGCCAGATAGTCGTGTGGTAAATGCCCGGTGGATACAGTTCAAAGTGCCGATTCAGAGCGAGGCTACCCGTACAGCGATAAACGGTATAGATGATTTGCGTTCTATTAGTTTTATGCGAATGTATGTCACCGGATTTCAGCAAAATACCGTATTGCGATTTGGATCTTTGGATTTGGTTCGCGGCGATTGGAGAACCTACGGTTCTTCTTTGCAGACCAATGGAGAATTGCCTAGTACCGAAACCACCTTGGATGTGACTACGGTAAATATAGAAGAAAACGAGAGTCGTGAACCTGTGCCATATATTATGCCTCCAGGGGTGTTTAGGGAGCAGTTGAACAACAACAATACCATCATTCGTCAAAACGAACAAGCTTTGTCGTTGAAAGTGACCAAGCTCAAGCCAGAGCAGTCTCAAGCGGTGTACAAAAATTTTAATGTAGATATGCGTCAATACAAACGCATCAAGCTATTTGTGCATGCGGAAGAAATTGAAAGTCTCGGAGCCAACGGAGAAGGCGATTTGGTTGCCTTTATGCGAATTGGTACCGACTTTACCGACAACTACTACCAAATAGAGATACCTGTAGAATACACCAATATTTTTGCTGCCAGTTATAACGAAGATGATGTGTGGAAAAACCAATTGGATGTGGCCTTAAACGCACTTACTGCCGTAAAAGCAAAGTCCTTGTCGGACAGCAATTCGCCAACCGAAGTATCTTTTTACGAATTTGATGGCGGAAATCTAGTTCAGGTACTCAATGAGTTTCAATCGGCTGCAGTCAAAAAGCTACGTTATGGTATCAAGGGAAATCCATCTGTTGGAACGGTAAGGGGGATCATGCTTGGTCTCAAGAATAGAAGTAGAACCGATGAGGTAAACGCCGAGGTATGGTTCAACGAATTGCGATTGGCACAACTAGATAATCAAGGCGGTTGGGCAGCTGTAGCTTCTATGGATGCCAATATAGCCGATTTTGCCGATGTATCTGCCAATGGTGGTTTTAGCTCTAGTGGATTTGGAAGCCTAGATCAAGGGCCAAAAGAGAGGAATAGAGAAGAAACCAAATCTTATGATGTGGTAACCAATGTAAACATCGGACAATTGTTACCCAAAAAATGGGGAATCCAATTGCCGTTTAACTACGGGGTGTCCGAAAAATTGATTACGCCAGAATTTGATCCGGTTTACGACGATCTCAAATTGAAGGAACGCATCAATCAGGCCAATACTCAGGAAGAGCGAAATCAAATCCGAGAGCAGGCAGAAGATTATACCAAACATACGAGTATCAATTTCATCGGTGTGAAGAAAAATAGAACGGGCGATAAAAAACCGCGATTCTATGATGTGGAAAATTTAACCTTCAATTTTTCTTATAACAATACCAAGCATCGGGATTTTCAGGTAGAAGATTTGCGCGATCAATCGGTAAAAACAGGCTTTGCATACAACCACCAGTTTGCCAAATCTACCATAGAGCCATTTAAGAAAAACGATTCCTTGTTTACTGGTAAAAGTTGGAAATGGTTGAAGGATTTAAATTTCAATTTGTTGCCAACAAGTATTTCTGTGAATTCCAACTACAACAGAAATTTTAGTAGCCAAAAATTTAGACAAGTGTATGATTCGAGTGTGGATGGGAGCCAGTTTTTGGGCTTGCCAGAGTTGCAACAACGCAACTTTTTGTTTAATTGGCAATACGCTATAAACTATCAGATTACCAATAGCTTGCGGGCCAATATTACCGCTTCTAATGCCAGTATCGTTCGCAACTACTATGGAGAAGATGGAAAGATAAATACCGAATTAGATTTGTGGAGTGATTTTTGGAATACTGGAGAGGCCAATCATTTCCAACAAAACTTAGAGTTAAACTATGAATTGCCATTCAACAAGATACCGTATTTGGATTTTATGAGTGCCACCTATACCTATAATAGCAATTTTGATTGGCAACGAGGAGGCGATGTTTTGCGTAGCTTGGCCAATGAAGATATCAATACCGTTCAAAATAGCAATTCCCATAGTTTGAATGCGACCCTGAGCATGAAGAAGCTCTATAGGGAGTTGGGTCTGGTAACCAAGAAGAGCCGTTCTCGGCGTACTAGCAAGGCTTTGCCTACTAAAGATGGCAAAAAAGCCAAAACAAAGAAGAAATCCAAGCTAGGGCAAACCGCCTTGGGTTTGATTACTATGGTAGATAGGATAAACGTCAATTACACCGAAAACAATGGTAAGGCCTTGCCAGGCTATACACGAGGTCTCGGATTTTTGGGGACGACCAAGCCGTCTATTGGTTTTATATTTGGTTCCCAAGAAGATGTGCGTTTTGAAGCCGCCAAGCGCGGATACCTGACTACTTACGAAAATTTTTATCAACCTTATGTTGCTCGCAACGACAAAACGCTAAACATCACTGCAGTATTGTCTCCTCTCAATGGGCTTACTATAGATTTGAAAGCCAATAGGCAGTTTTCGAGCAATTATGAAGAGAACTTTAGAATAGATGGGAATTTGGCGGATAACAATTTGGTATACGAAACCCTTATTGGGAACGAAAGAGGGGATTTTAGTATTTCCAATATGATGATATCCACCATGTTCCAGAAGAGTGATGAATTTGGATCGGAGACTTTCGAGACATTTAGAGAGAATAGATTGGAAGTGGCACGTAGATTGGCTGCTGCCAATGGTGCGGATCCCAATGTGGTGGATGCCGATGGCTATCCAGTGGGCTATGGTAAAAAGAGTCAGGATGTATTATTGCCCGCCTTTGTATCGGCTTATACTGGGCAAAGTGCTGGTAAAGTAAAGCTAGGGGCATTTCGCAATACCCCTATTCCAAATTGGACTTTGAAGTATACCGGATTGATAAAAAACAAATGGTTTCGCAAACGATTCAAGCGTTTCTCGATTAGCAATGGCTATCGATCTAGCTATAGTATCAACTCCTTTCAGTCCAATCTAGAAAAGAAAAAACTTGGCGCTGATGCCAAGGATGTAAACGGGAATTTCCTAAGCGATAATATTTATAGGAATGTGACCTTGGTAGATCAGTTGGATTTGGTGAAACTCGATTTTGAGATGAAAAACAGTATATCGATGTTGGCGGAAATCAAAATGGATCGTTCGCTGTCTTTGAGTTTCGACAATGGCCTACTCACCGAGGTGAATGGCAAGGAATATAAATTGGGTCTTGGGTACCGTATGAAGGATGTAAAGTTTCGCATGCGAGTAGCTGGCAAAAAAGAAACTTTTAAGGGAGATCTCAATCTCAAAGGGGATTTTTCTTTGCGAGACAATCTCACGGTGATTCGCAATTTGGACATAGAAAACAACCAGATTACTTCTGGGCAACGATTGTTGAGTTTCAAGTTTGGTGCCGATTATGCCTTTTCTCGCAATTTGAATGTATTGTTTTTCTACGATCATGCATTTTCCAAGTTTAAGGTCTCTACGGCCTTCCCGCAGACCACGGTCAATGCTGGGTTTACTTTGCGCTATAATTTTGGGAATTAATCCCCCATTGTTTGGAAATAACCACAATATTCGATTACATTTGCTTTAGTAATATAAAACTAACAGAAGATGAATATACCAGCTGAATTAAAGTACACCAAAGATCATGAATGGATCAAGATCGAAGGAGATGTGGCCACTGTAGGAATCACCGATTTTGCACAAGGTGAATTGGGAGACATCGTTTATGTTGAAGTAGAAACGGTAGAGGAGACCTTAGACAAAGATGAGGTGTTTGGTACTGTAGAAGCAGTAAAGACTGTTTCGGACTTGTTTTTGCCTTTGAGTGGAGAGATCATTGCCTTTAACGAAGCTTTGGAAGATGCTCCAGAAACCGTAAATGAAGATCCTTATGGTGCTGGTTGGATGATAAAGATACAGCTGAATAATCCTGCAGAGGTGGATGGATTGCTCGATCAGGCGGCTTATAAAGCGTTGATCGGTGCCTAACAAAAAATATACTATATTATTTATAAGCTGGCTGATGTTTGAAACATGGGCCAGCTTATTTTCTTTTTCCCAATTTGGAAGCACCTCTTCTTGGATGCATATTCCGCATGCAGATAAATTGGTGCATTTTATGTTTTATTTTACCACTACGCTTTTGGGATATTGGATGTTGAAGTTCGAATGGTTGGATAAATGGTCGAATAGATCCAAATTATTGCTCATTTTTGGGTTTTCTGTTGGTTATGGTATAATTATTGAGGGATTACAATTGGCTCTTACCCACGATCGAAGTGGAGAGATAATGGATATAATCGCCAACACATTTGGCAGTATTTTCGGAATTTTTATAGGAAAATATTTCCCAAAGGTTAATTTTTTGAGGAATACTTAAAAAATTCTTTTATTGTTTAAATAAATTTTTAAATTAGCAAACGTTTAAAATGATATAGATATGGAACCTAAGAAAAATCCTAATGCTGATTTGACTAAAAACAGTGGTCTTTATTTTGCCATTGGTCTGTTTGTAGTCTTGCTTTTGTCTTACATTGCTATAGAGCATAAGACTTATGATAAAGACGATAATTTTGAATACACTATGCAGGTGGATTCCATGGAAGAGGAAGAAGTAATTCAAACACAACAGTTGAAAACGCCCCCGCCACCGCCCCCGCCAGCTGCACCAGAAATAATTGAGGTAGTAAAAAACGAAGAGGAAGTGAAAGAAACCGTAGTGCAGTCTACAGAGACCGATCAGGAAGAAGAGATTGTTGAGATGGAAGATGTAGTAGAGGTAGAAGAAGATTTGGATATTGATGTACCTTTTGCAGTAATTGAAGACGCACCGGTTTTTCCTGGTTGTGAAAGTGCAAAAAACAAAAAGAAATGTTTCCAAGAAATGATGCAGAAGCACATACGTAAGTATTTTCGTTATCCAGAAATTGCTCAGGAAATGGGTGTTCAGGGACGTGTAAATATAATGTTTACCATTGATAAAGACGGTTCTATTACCAATATACGCAAAAGAGGACCAGACAAAAACTTGGAGAAAGAAGCGGTTCGTATCATCAGTAAACTACCAAAGATGACTCCAGGTCGTCAGCGTGGAAGAGCAGTACGTGTTCCATTTAGTATTCCCATTACATTTAAGTTGCAATAATGTAATCACAATATAATATATCAAAGAAAGTCGTCTATATATTAGGCGGCTTTTTTTGTTGGTCTCTATTTTGGATATGTTTTGGTAGTATGGTAGCTGGGCTTTCTTTTTGCCTTTCTACACAAATATCTAAATCCTTGTCTTAAAAAAAAAGAAGAGACTGTACTCCAACACAGCCTCTTTGGTACGTTTCTTGTTGTTGTTTTTTATAGCAACTATTAATTTAAAATTATGAAAAACAACAATCTACAAGATCGGGCTTGCGGCAACAAGCCTGAACGTAAATTGGAGCAGAAACGCGCTGTAAATTTACGAAAAAATGAAACAATTCGATTTCAAGTAGGTCTGATACTGTCTATGGCAGTAGTTTATATGGCGATAAATTACTATGCACCTATGCTATTGGATTCGAATATTGCCAAAGAAGAAGTTTTTGAAGACGAGTTTGTATTGGCAGAAGAGACTCCAAAAAAATACCAAGTAGAGTCCAAAGAAATTCCCAAGCCTTTAAAAACAAAGAACCCTGCAGTTTTCAAAATTAGCGATGACCAAATACCAGAGCTTATTGAGGAGAAAATTATAGACATGGATCCTTCCGAGCCTACCCCGCCTACTCGTCTTGAAGATATAGAGGAGGTGTCCGATGATGTGGATATAGAATTGCCATTTGAAGCTTTGGAGGAAATTCCGTTGTTTCCGGGTTGTGAAGGTTTGAGTAAGACTGCATCCAAGGCTTGTTTTCAGGAGCAAATGAAACGACATATACATCGGCATTTCAAGTATCCCGAGTTCGAATTAGAAACTGGAGTGCAGGGCAAGGTATTTGTGTTGTTTCGTATCGACAAAAACGGGCAAGTAGGAGGGATACAGCTGCGAGGTACCAACAAAAACTTTGAGAAAGAAGCCAAGAAGATAATCCAAAAATTGCCAAGATTTACACCTGGGAAGCAAAATGGCAGAAGGGTACGGGTGAGTTATGCGATTCCTATACATTTCAAATTACATTGATATTGCAACCGATATACAAGGCAAAAGCACTTGAGGGATTCTGTGAGAGGAATCCCTTTTTTTTGGATAATATTAAGAAAACCGGTATATACGTTGGATTTAAATTAGGTACTGTCTATATTTGTCCCGATTTTGAGAAAAATCTTTGATAGAATAAAAAAACAATCTAAAATCGTGAAAACAGTAATGGAAACCACCTCTTCAAACAAGGCTAGTTGGATGTCTGTGGCTGATTTTAAGGAGATCACCAAGGTGAAATTGGCTGTGAGTGTGGTGTTTTCGTCCGTGGCGGGCTATTTTTTGGGTGCCGATCAGATACAGTTTACAACCATACTATTGCTGATAATAGGTGGCTATATGATGGTAGGCGCTTCCAATGCCTTCAATCAGGTTTTAGAAAAAGATTTGGACGCATTGATGGTGCGTACCAAGAATCGTCCGATACCAACTGGGCGTATATCGGTGAAGCAAGCTCTATGGGTCGCCTTTAGTTTTTCTTTTTTAGGGATACTGATTCTCTATGCGGTAAATCCGAAGACGGCCATGTTTGGTGCGATTTCTATAGTCTTATATACTAGTGCATATACCCCCTTGAAAACCATAAGCCCTTTGGCGGTTTTTGTTGGTGCTTTTCCCGGAGCCATACCTTTTATGCTCGGATGGGTGGCGGCAACCAACCAGTTTGGAATCGAACCAGGTACCTTATTTATGTTGCAGTTTTTTTGGCAGTTCCCACATTTTTGGGCTATAGGATGGTTGTTGGATGAAGATTATAAAAAGGCGGGTTTCAAAATGTTGCCAACTGGAAAAAAAGATAAAACTACTGCTTTGCAAATCATCATGTACACCATTTGGATGATGATCGTATCTGTGATACCTGCCTTTGGTATTACAGGCAAATTGCATCTAAGTATATATGGTGCTGTGGTGGTATTTGTATTAGGATTGAGTATGTTGTATTACGCAATAAAATTGTATCAAACTAAAGACGATAAAACTGCACGAGGACTTATGTTGAGCAGTGTGCTGTATATCAGTATGGTACAAGTTGTGTATGTGATTGATAAATTTTTGTTTTAAAACATGGATCTAACCCAAGGAACGGAAGTAGAAAAAGGAAAGAGAGCCAAGCGCAATATGCTCTATTTTGGAATAATCAGTCTGATCATGTCTTTTGCGGGTCTTACCTCGGCTTTTATAGTGAGTAGTAAGCGTCCGGATTGGTTGGCAGGCTTTTTAGTACCAAAGGCATTTTGGGTGTCTACAGTACTGATTGTGTGCAGTAGTTTGGTGTTTTTTTTGGCAAAAAAGAGTATAGCAAAGGAGGCTCGAAAGAAAACGAGCGGTATGTTGTTGCTCGGATTTGCCTTGGGTCTAGCCTTTGTGATCTTCCAGTTTATCGGATTTCATCAAATTATAGACGCTGGCTATCATTTCACTGGGCCAACTAGTAATGTAACCATGTCTTTTATATTTCTTATCGCCTTTGTACATGTTTTGCACGTTATTGCTGGTTTAGTCGTTATTTTGGTGGTAATTTATAATCATTATAAAAAACAATACAATGCCAATAACTATCTTGGTTTAGAACTAGGAATTACCTTTTGGCATTTTGTAGATATCCTATGGATTTATCTCATTTTGTTTTTCTATTTCTTTAGATAAGAAAAAAATGTAAATTTGAACAAACAATTATAAGAATTAAACTATTTATGGAAGCAGCAGCTGTTACAGACACTAAAACAAAAGTCTGGGGAGGGGGGAAGAGACCTCTAAATGCTAGTTATGGTAAAATGATGATGTGGTTTTTCATCTTGTCGGATGCCTTAACATTTTCAGGATTTTTAGCATCCTATGGGTTTTCAAGATTTAAATTTATAGATTCTTGGCCTATAGCGGACGAGGTATTTACCCACGTTCCGTTTTTCCACGGAGAGTACCCTATGTACTATGTGGCATTTATGACTTTTATTCTTATTATGTCTTCTGTAACTATGGTGTTGGCTGTGGATGCGGGACATAAACTTAAAAAAGGAGCTACTACGTGGTATATGTTTTTAACCATAATCGGAGGATTAATATTCGTTGGTTCTCAGGCATGGGAGTGGGCAACTTTTATTAAAGGAAGTTATGGAGCAGTAGAAACCAAAGGAGGAAATATTTTACAATTTGTAAATGCAGAAACTGGTAAGCAAGTTACTTTAAATAGTTTTGCTGCCGAGCTTCAGGAGAATAGAACCACTCACGAGCGCAAAAATGGGTTGTGGTTTACAAAAGAATCTGGTTTGCCGTCGGTAAGCCTCAACGAAGTAATGAAAGGTTTTAAGGCCAATAGTGGTATATTGGTGCGAACACAAACCCTAAACGAAAAAGGAGAAAAAACGATACTTTCTAGAGAAGAGTCTTTGAAAAAGCTTCAAAATGCAACCACAGTTGTAGAAGGGGCAAACCTTATTCATAATGAATACGGAAATCGACTATTTGCAGATTTCTTTTTCTTTATTACCGGATTTCACGGGTTTCACGTGTTGTCGGGGGTAGTAATTAATCTTATTATTTTCTTTAATGTGATTATCGGAACTTACGAGCGTCGTAAGAGTTACGAAATGGTGGAGAAAGTTGGATTGTATTGGCACTTTGTAGATTTGGTTTGGGTATTTGTATTTACCTTCTTCTACTTGGTTTAATTTAATAAAAAACAAAAGAAATGGCACACGAACATAAACTAGAAATATTTAGAGGATTGGTTAAATTTAAGTCCAATGTCACCAAAATTTGGGGCGTACTTATTTTTCTAACCATAGTTACGGCAATAGAAGTAGCATTGGGTATTGCAAAACCGGCATTCTTAGTAGAAACAAGCTTTTTGTCTATGAAGCTTTTAAATTGGATATTTATTATCCTTACCTTGGTAAAGGCGTATTATATAGCTTGGGACTTTATGCACTTAAGAGATGAAACAAAAGGGCTTCGTCGTTCTGTGGTGTGGACTGGTGTTTTTCTTATTGCATACCTTACTTTTATTCTATTGGCAGAAGGAGATTATGTATACGAAGTATTTAAAAATGGCTTTGTAACTTGGAACTTCTAAAATGATATTAGCTTAAAATATAATTAAAAAAGACGGTTATTTGACCGTCTTTTTTATTTTTGCAACACCTTTAAAATTATTTGAAATGAAGTGGAAAAAAAGTTTTGTCTTGGTTGTGCTTTTTGTATTGCCTTTGGTGACCTATTTGTTTTTTGCCACAGGGGTAAACCATTTTGCCCGATTGCCAGTGCTTACCAAAAAAGTACCAGAGCTGCAGCACTTCATACCAGATGCCAAGGTGCAATTTCAAAACAAAATATCGGTGCTTGGATTTTTGGGTTCCGAAATTGATGCGCATCAAAGTGGGGTGTTTAACTTATACCAAAAAATTGACCAACATTTTGGTGGATTCGATGATTTTCAGTTTATCATTGTATTGCCAAATGGTACTGCATCTAAAGTTGCAAAAATACAGACTGAGTTGCAGCGTATGGCAGATATCTCTTCTTGGCATTTTGTATATGCTTCGCACGATCAAATCTCGAGCTTGTTTGGGGCATTGGAGACCAATTTGAAGTTGGACGACAAGGCTTTTACTCCCTATGTTTTTTTGATGGATAAGGAGCGGGCTTTGCGAGGCAGAGATGACGACCAAGACCAGGTCGGAGGCTTGTTGTACGGATTTGATGTGCATAGTGCAGCCAGTTTGCACAACAAAATGAAGGATGATGTGAAAATACTCTTGGCCGAATATCGTTTGGCGCTTAAAAAGAATAACAAATACAAAAAAAAGGATAATGAAAAGTAAGCATACCTATGTTTGGATTTCTTTTGTGGTGTTGATATTTGGAATTATTTTTATTCCAAAAATTGTAGAGGGTTTTAAAAATAGAACAGTAGTAAAAAATGATAGACTTAGTGCACAACCACTTTCCTATTTGTTAATTAACGGAGAGAAGAAAAAAGTACCAGCTTTTACTTTTGTAAATCAAGATAGTTTATTGATTTCGGATAAAGATTACTTAGGAAAAGTATTTGTGGTCGAGTTTTTCTTTACCACTTGTCCTACCATTTGTCCGATTATGAACAAGAATTTGGTAGAAGTGCAAGAACAGTTCAAAGATTTGGAAGATTTTGGCGTAGCTTCTTTCTCCATCAATCCGAAGCACGATACGCCTATAATTCTTAAAGAATATGCAGAGAAAAACGAAATCACCAATCTCAATTGGCATTTTCTTACTGGAGATTTAGATGCTGTTTATGCTTTGGCCAACGAAGGCTTTAATATATTTGCAAAAGAAAATGCAGATGCGCCAGGAGGTTTTGAGCACAGTGGCTATTTTGCTTTGATAGATAAGCAGGGCTATCTACGTTCTCGTAAAGATCAGTTTGGAAATCCGATATTGTTTTATCGGGGAACGGTAGCGCGCAGTCAGAAAACTGGAGAGCATGGAGAAGAAGAACAGATAAGTATTCTTATAGAAGACATTAAAAAACTATTAGCAGAAGAATAATATGGCTTTTGACGAAAAAAAATACAATAAACTCATTATTGCGGTTTCCATACTTATACCTGTGGTAGTGGCCGCTTTGTTTGGCATTAAAATTCCCAATGCAGAACCTTTGCGTATGTTGCCACCTATATACGCCACCATAAATGGGCTTACGGCCGTATGCTTGGTCATGGCGATTATTGCCATAAAAAACAAGAATGTACTATGGCACAAAAGGCTAATGAATATGTGTATACTTTTTTCTTTGGCTTTTTTGGGAATGTATGTAGCCTATCATATGACTAGCGATTCTACTCCATATGGTGGGGAGGGGCTTATGCGTTATCTTTATTTTGCGATATTGATCAGTCATATCCTTTTGTCTATTGCCATTATACCTCTAGTGTTGTTTACCTATGTACGTGCCTTGGCAGAACGATTTGATAAACACAAAAAACTAGCCCGATACACCTTTCCAATTTGGCTGTATGTGGCAGTTAGTGGTGTGCTGGTATATGTGATGATTTCACCATATTATGTTTAGGAGATGAAAAAACTAATATTGAGTGTTGCTTTTGTTTGTTTACCTGTTTGGTTGCGTGCCCAATGTGCTATGTGTAGAGCGGTAATAGAAAGCGAAGAAGGCGGCAAAACGGCTGAAGCCATCAACGATGGAATTGTATATCTCATGGCGGTTCCCTATATACTTGTAGGTGGCTTGGGGTATTTTATTTATTATCAGTACAAAAAGCAGAAGTAGCGGGATTCCTTTTTTGATTGGAAAGGAATAGTTGTTTCGACTATAGTGCGTTGTTTTTTTGTTTTGAATAGAATTTTTTTTTGCTGTTTTCATTAGCGATTGCTAAAAAAAATGTAGAAAGTATTGGTTATGTGCGAATGCTAACAGTTACCACCTTTGATTTTCTTTATTTTTGGCTAAAACCTATGTCAGTAATTTTGCCAGGCAATAAAACAAAACACAATCCAGTTGCTAAGGAAGCGGAGGTAGTTAAAGACTGTCTGGAACTGCCTCGATATTTTTGTCCTTACGAGCGTTATAATATTCCAAAGCTTAGGTTGTGGAGGAGATGCCAATAACAAAAGCTGGTGTTTTCTTTGTTTGCATAACAACAGCTGCAATAGGGTAGTTTATCGAAAAAATAGTGCATTAAGATTCCCCCTGTACACAATAACCAATATCTTAAATACTTCAAAAAAACAGATGGTGTTGGGGGGGATTTTAAATTAGAAATGGTATAATCTAACAAATAAACGCCAAAAACATTAGCAAACGCTAAATAAAGAAGGAGAGTTTCAATAGTTAGCAATTGCATACACAAGCTATCCGCAAATTTGTCTTTTTTTGTGTACTAATGCTACGAAGTTTAGCTATAGATGTTTTCTTCTACAAGTAGTATTTTAAATTAAAAAAACAAAAGGCAGTTTGTTTTGTTTAGAAAGAATTTAGAGGAATTTTCGAGCAGTAGTATTATAATGGTTTAGCAAGCTGCCTTTTAAAACTATAGTGGAATTTGACACCACTACCTAAAATTAACCTATTTATTAACCCAAATGTTAGTCAAATTAAATTATCATGAAGAAAAATTTATTAACACTCGCTTTGTTGTTTAGCGGGTTATGCTTGGTCTCTGCACAGGATGATGCAGATGACACACACAATGTATCCATTACCATACCAGAAGTGGCTTTAGTAGATGTGGAAAGTGCATCAAGTACAAACATTAGTTTTGATTTTGTAGCACCTACAGAAGCTGGAGATCCTTTAACTGCGCCTGCAGACAACACCAGCCTTACACTAAACTATTCATCTATAGTGTCTACTGCAGATCCAACAAGAACCATTAAAGTAAGTATAGATTCTGAGATAGATGGGGTAGATATTACCTTAGCTGCTGCTGCTTATAGTGGCTCCGGAGAAGGTGCTACAGGAACTCCTGCTGGTGCAGCTCTAGTGCTTTCTACTTCCGAGGCAACACTCATTAGCGGTATAGGCAGTTGCTATACAGGCAATGGTACTGCCAATGGGCACCAGCTCACCTATGGACTAGAAGTTGTAGGGGCTACTGCGTCTTATGAAGATTTAACCCAAGGTTCAAATTCCGTTACGGTTACTTACACTATTTCCGACATTTGAAATTTATAACAAACGGAAGGGGGGTTTGTGTAGCTATAGGTTTCCCTTCCATTCTCTCTATCTCTATGCGATCATATATATATTTTGTACTGTTTTTCTTGTTATGGGTGGGGCAAACCAAAGCAAGTGTTGTTGTAGTTAATGGGTTAACCCATCATTACACGCTCGAATTGGGGGCTGTTCAAAAAGGTTTTATAAGCTTACAAAATACTTCAGAGTTCCCCAAAAGTGTGAAGATATATATGTTAGATTACGCTTACAACGAAAATTCCAAAGGAGCGTATAGTCCAAAAGGGAGTCTAGTGTCTAGTAATGCCAGTTGGGTCGAAATACTCGAAGGAAATATTACACTAGGGGCTAAGGAAACAAGAAATATACCCTATACTATAAAAGTGCCTAATTCTTTACAAAAGGGAGGCAGTAGGTGGTCTGTGCTTATGATAGAACCAATTTCGCATGAAAACACGCCTCAAAAAAACAATTTTAGCATTTCTAGCGTAGTACGATATGCGGTTTTGATGGTTACAGATATAGCCATGGAAAAAAATACGCAATCGATTATCCATTTTAACAAGGCGGAGACCTTAAATAATACAATGGGTAGTTTTTTAGAATTAGAACTTTGTAACAAAGGAAATGTGTATCACAAATTGCAGTTGCGAGCAGAGTTGTATGAAGAAGAAACAGGCGATGAAATTGAAATAAAAGAAAAGGGCGTAATAAGTTTATTGCCAAATGCCCAAAAAAAATACAGAATTTCGTTGGAGACGGTTCCCGAAGGAGTGTACGAAGTGGTGGTGATAGCTACTTGTGCAAACGATGAGATGTTTGGTTATAATTATAAGCTACATAAGATTGAGTAAGCAATGGTTGAAATATTGTATTTTTATGATACTGTTTTTACCAGCCTATGCCTTAGGGCAATATGTACAAATTACAACATTGTCGCCAAAGGTATCTGCAACTGCTGGGGACACCAAAACCATTCTTATTAAAATTTCCAACCAATCTTCGCAATCCGTGCACTTGAGTACAAGTGTCTTGTTGCCAGAAACTTGGTCTTTAATTAATGGAAGAGATCAAATAAAGATTCAGCCCAATACTTCTAAGATAGAGCCCGTTACGATTTTCGTACCAAAAGGAACGCCACCAGGGCAAAATACCATTAACTATAAAGCCATTCTAGAAGGGCGTAATAAAATAATACGAGCGGTATTTTCCGTAGAGATAAGTCAAAATTCAGTAATTGAAATGTCGGCCGTGTCTACACTTCCTAAATTCGTATTCGAAGGCGATACTATTACGCAGCGTTATAGAATACAAAACAAAGGAAATGTGAATAGTCAAGTGTATTTTCGCCTCGATAGTTTGAGTAGTGCCGATGCCAAAAAAATAAAGTTGCCGCCAAATACACAAAAAGAAGTATCTATACAAACAGTGTTTAACAAAAGTTTAAGTGCTTTTAGAGAAGAGATTTTGGAGGTCCAACTTTTGGAGCAAAAGAGCGACTCTTTGTTGCTAAAAGAAACCAAAACGGTAGAGGTCTATGCTGTGAATGTGGTACCAAAAAAAAACAAACAAACCATTCCTTTGCAGTTTTCTAGTTATTATCTAGGGCAAAAAAACAGAGAGGTGTATCGCGATAATTGGTGGAATGAGTTACACCTTAGAGGAAATTTAAATAAGCACCATATCGATGCCTACGGAAAATTTTTAACCTATAACACCGATCCTATAAACCGAAATTTCAACAGTTTTCGTTTTGCGTATCAAAATCCTAAGTTAAAATTGTTTTTGGGCGATCGTTCCTTTCGAGGATCTGTACTTACGCAAAATGCACGCATGGCTAGGGGTGGTGCTTTAGAATGGAAACAAAACCAGTGGCGCATAGAGGGGTATTATTATCAGCCTTTGTTTTTTGAGGCAGAGCAGCATGTTGGCGGTGTGCATTTTAATTACAGCAACCATCTGCAACGACTTAATTTGGGGTATTTGCACAAAACCGATGCCAATAACAATCCGGTACATTTAAGTTTTGTGGGAATTCAAAGTCGCATACTTAAAAATCTCGAATTGGAAGGTGAGATTTCGGCAAGTAAGGATACGGAAAATATGGGGTATGGATATTTTGCGAAGTTGTTTTGGAAACACCCTAGGGTATATGTATTAGCAAGTACCCTTAGCACCAATAAAGATTTTAGAGGTTATTTTCAAAACACATCTTATAAGCTGGTAAGTATACGAGCCAAACTCACAGATAGAATAGATGCAGGGGTGCGATTTTTGGAAGATTATCAAAAACGTCAATTAGATACCATATACCGCCAGTCTCCGTATACCAAAACAAGATTTGCCTATTTAAAAGCCGAAATTTGGAAACAGTTTTTTTTAAAAATGGGGTATGAAAATCGCCTGAGAGAAGATAGAAATGAAGATAAAAAATTCTGGTACGAAGAGCAAAATTTGTATACAGAATTAGAGAAAAAATGGAATAATATTGTTCTAGAATCGCAGTTTAGAATAGGTCGCACAGAGAATTTTATAAATAATAATCGAGAAGAGTTTTGGGAGTGGAATATGTTTGGTAGTGCAGATTTTGGAAAAATAAACGCTGTGGCATATATGAATTACCAAAACAGTATACGTTACAACAGCGCACAAACCGAGTTGTTTGTTGTTGGGGCAAATTTTAAACATAAATTAAGCCCTTCTACTAATTGGAGTATTGGTGTACAGAACAATTTTAATATAGAAGAGTCTTATCGAGATCGAAGTAATTTTAATCTGCAATTGCAACAGAAGTTTCTAAAGCACCATTCTTTGCGGCTTGGGGTTAATTACGGATATATGTATCATTTAGATGACCAGCAATATTGGACTTTGCAATTTCATTATGCGTTACAAGTACCGCTACAATTAAAAATGTCTAACAAAAGGTCTAAGCTCGAAGGGAAGGTATTGTTTAATGGGGTTTCGAATAAGCCCATTCGTTTGCAGCTGGGCCAGCATAAAACAATTTGCAATGCAAATGGTTATTTTAGTTTTAGTCAGCTATTACCCGGAAAGTATCTTTTGTATGTGCATCCAGAAGATTTGCAAAACGGTTTGGTAACAGATTTAGATTTGCCTAAAGAAATAGAAATAGATGCGCCAGTTCAAGAGGTGTCTTTTACAGTCTCAAAGGCAGTTAGTATATCCGGAAAATTTGTACAAGATCTGAGCGGAGGTAAGTTTAAAGAAGAAGATAAGAGTCAACAAGTTCTGTTAAAGCTAACCCAAGGAGACAAGCAGTACTACCATTATGGTGCAATTACTGCTAGTTTTTCGTTTCACAATCTCAATCCAGGTATCTGGAATTTGAGTGCAGCCATGGCAGAAGATCGATCTTCTCTACAGCTTTTAAAAACAAAATTTGTAATAGATACCAAAGCTGGCGAGCATGTAAATATTAGCATACCTTTAGCTAAAAAGAAAAGAAAAATTAAATTTTTACAAAAAAACAATTAAAAATGAAGTGGAGTTTAAAATATGTGTTTTTGTTCTTATTGCTGAAGGTAATATTGGTTTCTGCACAAACCTCGGCAGGAAAAAATATCATATTGCGAATCGATACAGTTACCCTAATGGATATAGAGCCAGACAATAGTGCGATTAGTATTGTTCTTCAACCAAGTCCAGAAGCCGGAGAGGCTTCTGTGAGTACCACTAATGATTTGAAATGGATAAACTATAGTAATTCTCTTTTTGTTGGGGATAGCAATCTAGATATTTATATAGAATTAGACCAACCTATAAGTGGCTTAGATCTTATGGTACAAGCAGAAACTTGTCTTGGGTGCAATGGCCAAATTGGTGTTCCAGAGCCCATGGTAACAGTTACCTCTATTCCTCAGAAGCTTATTTCTAATATTGGAGGGGCTTACACAGGCAATGGGGTTAATTTTGGGCACCAACTCCAAATTTCTGCCATAGTAAGTGATTATGCCCTTATATCGGCCATAGAAGACCAAGTAATTCGTTTGTTTTACACCATTCAAGACTATTGATATGTATTGGAGAAGTATTGTGTTTATTGGTATATTTTGTAGTTTTCAAGCAGTGTTTGGGCAAAATTTATTGCTCCAAGGTAGCAATTGGAAAACCAATGTTCGCAACGAACTCACAGAAGCAGGTACCGATTATGTGGGAACGTATGAAAGTGCCGCAGACAAGCATTTGCTAAATCTTTATAATGCCGATAATACCTGGTGGCGGGTGGAAGTGCAGCTCACCAATACCGGTTCTTGGCATCCCGATTTAGAGTTGCAAGTGAGGCGAACCAATGAGGGTACTGCATCTGGTTTTGTTTTTATTTGGGGAGGAACTACCTATCAGTCTGTATCTACATTATCAGACGATTTCTTTTATTTATATGGAAGTAGGTATGATATTCATTTACAATACCAACTTTCTGGTGTGTCTGTTACTTTACCTGTGCGAGCAAATAAAAGGTTTCGCGCTCGAGTAGTGTATACGGTTAGCGCATTGTAATGGTGTAGTAGTTTCTGCATTAGCAAATGCTAATAAAGACCTCTTTTTTAGGGAGTTTAGCGTTTGCTAACCATGTTATATATAGACTTTCATAGTTTTACCATGTGAAAGGCAATTAGCAAAGTATACAATACTTCTTTGGAATGTTTCCTTAAAAAATTGTTCATATTTTATTGTTTAGTAATCCGTTCTTTATGGATTTGATGTCTCATTAGAATAATTAAAATACTGTCTGCGGGCAACGTTATGAAAAAAAATGAAGTAGGTCGTTTTTTTCATTAGGATGGTATTTTTTGGTTTTCCCAAGCTATCATTTAAGATACGCTATACCAATAATTTTGATGACTAGTCGATCTGGATGAAAGACTTTTGCAATAGGGGCTTATGAAAATATAGCTTTAAAAGTATGTAAAATGATTTTAGCGTATCATTTACACTATAATAGTCTTAGCCCTAAAGTAAATAGGTTATTGGTTAATCTACTTTAAGATGCAGTTATTTCATAATGCTCCTTTTTGCAAAACAAATAAATAACGATATGTTTAGTTTAGATTACAACGAGTAGGTCGTTAATCTAATAGAACCCCAGGGCTAGGGATCTTGGGGTTTTTTTTAAAATAGATAAGTAAAGATGGTTTTGAAGTTGTTTAAATTTTTATGTTTTCACAAAAATTCATCTCAATAAAGAGATAAATTAGTATCTTTTTTCCTTGAGCAATATTTTCTATACGAAATTTCAGTTTATCCAAAAATCAACAATTTAAAAAGTTTTTTTATTTTATATATAGATTAAAAGTAATAATTCTTTTAAGTGTCTTCTATACTATAAAATATCGGTTTAAATGTCTAAAAGCGATTTATATTTTTTAAGCAATACTTTCTTTAAATCCTTTTTAAATAAGGTTAATATGATATTTTAATGTATTTAATACAACCTTTTTTGTTGCTTAAAAATAGGAATCAAAAATATTCTTAGACCCCACAATAATGTGTAAATATTCTATATGATAAGCACTGCTGCTCACCAAGCAATTTTCACCTACAAATATAGCATATACACAACATAAATTGGGTCTGTAGCATAGAAATAGCGTACTTCGTAGAGCGAATTATTAAGATGTGGAAAAATCTAGTCTAGGATTAGACTTCGGTTCCCATGCTAACAACTATTAACAAACTAAAGCTTTTCTGCTTTCGGAAATATCGATCGGCGGTATATCACTTCAAAAATTTAATTTTTCACCATCACAAAACAGCAAGTTTGGATGAAAATGATTATGATCGGATAGTCCAACAAAATCGTTTGGAAGGTCGAATAATTATTGGTTTCTTTTTAATCGCTTATTGTCTTTTTTACATCTATCATTTAAGTAGAAATGCAACTTTTTTTAAAGGAATACTTCAAATCTAGCAGTTCTAAATGATATAACCTCTAGGTTCTTTTTCTAAGAAATAAACGGCCAAATTCATGCGAAATAGGTAAGTCGATATAACGATTTCCCCGTTTCGATATGGGGTGTTTTCTAACCCAAAATATTTTAAACTAAATTAATCTTAACATAACCTTAAATATCTATAAATGAAAAACTTAAAGTTAATTGTAGGTTGCAGTTTGCTTTTTGCAACTTACTCTTATGGTCAAGTGGGTATAGGAACCACTACCCCCAATCCATCTGCCCAGCTGGAGGTGGTGGCCAACAATCGAGGAATTCTTATTCCTAATGTAAGCCTGCAATCCGAAACAGACAATACCACCATTGCCAATGGCAATGTAGAAAGCCTAATGGTATTTAACACCAGCACAGCAGCTGGCCTTCAAAAAGGCTACTACTACTGGGCAGACAATAAATGGAATAAATTATCTACCGGAGAAATCGCTTCTATAGTAGATCATTTGACCTCCACCAGTACAACCGAGCCTTTAGCTGCGAACCAAGGGCGTGTACTAAAAGATCTTATCGATGTGAATACCGCCAAAGTCGGACTAACTCCTGCCCAACAAACCCTACTGTCTAATACTTCCGGGGTAAACTCCGGTGACCAGGATATTAGTGGTATAGCGGTTAATGCAGCAGCCATAGCCGATAAACTAGCCAAGACAGAAGCCTTCACTGGCGATGTAACCGGCACATACAATGCTACCAAGGTAGCCGCAATAGACGGTGCTGCCGTAGACATGACTACCACGGCTCCAACCGACGGACAGACCCTTAAATGGGATAATACCAATAGCAAATGGGTACCTGCCAACGACGACAATAGCAATGTTACGGTAATAGACGATCTTACCACAGGCGGTACTTCAGATGCTCTTTCTGCGGAGCAGGGAAAGAATTTGCAAGATGCCAAAATGGACAAATCGGTATTGATAGACGACGATTCGTTTGCTACGGCAACCGCCGCCAATATTGCCAGTGCGGAGAGCGTAAAAGCCTATGTAGATGCCAATGAG
>JAOXRU010000305.1 GCA_025800395.1 Flavobacteriaceae bacterium | reverse complement strand
TATGTGGAAGCGATATTTATTGAGGATAGCGATATTCAATAGTATTTTTTTGCTTTTATCCTGCGGTTCGGCAAAAGATTTGGAGTTCGTATTAGAGTAAAACGAACAAACAAACGAGCGAAACATACTATTTTAAAAGATATATCCAAACGAAAGTAATGAAAAAATTGGGCATTTACATAGTGATTAGTATCCTGTTATGGAATTGTGAAAGAAAAGAAACTTCTTCTGATATTAAGATTAATCCAGAATTAGCAATAATATGGAAATCGGAGAGCGGCGATCAAATAACAACAGAGTTTGAAGCATGGCAAGAGGAACAAAAAATTACTTTAGATGAGGCATACCTTGTTTACCGAAAATTTTTAAAAAACAAAGCCGCAGATGATATACCTAAAAGACGAGCATACTTGGCTTACGCGTATGATAAGTATTATGTTTTTTCCACGGAGCATAACATTCAAAAATGGCTAGATTTCAACCTTACTGGGGTATGGGTAAATGGCCAAAATAAAGAAGCGCAATATATGCAAATTTCTCCAGAGGAGAATTTTCGTATAAAGAATCATTGGTTTCGATATTGGGGTGAATTGCACATACCCGACTCCATAATTCAAGCAGCTTTAAAAGAAGAATGAGAAATGAAAACCATTACCCGACATATCAATTTTATATCGGAGCGCAATGCCATAAAAGAAAAACTGTATTACGAAACCATACATATGGAAGAT
>JAOXRU010000304.1 GCA_025800395.1 Flavobacteriaceae bacterium | reverse complement strand
TATGTGGAAGCGATATTTATTGAGGATAGCGATATTCAATAGTATTTTTTTGCTTTTATCCTGCGGTTCGGCAAAAGATTTGGAGTTCGTATTAGAGTAAAACGAACAAACAAACGAGCGAAACATACTATTTTAAAAGATCTATCTAAACCAAAACCATGAAAAAATTAGGCATTTATATACTATTTAGCTTCCTATTATGGAATTGTGAAAGAAAAGAAACTTTTTCTGATATTAAGATTAATCCGGAATTAGCAATAATATGGAAATCGGAGGGCAGCGATCAAATAACAACAGAGTTTGAAGCATGGCAAAAGGAACAAAAAATTACTTTAGATGAGGCATACCTTGTTTATAGAAAATTTTTAAAAAACAAAGCCGCAGATGATATACCTAAAAGACTAGCTTACTTGGCTTACGCGTATGATAAGTATTATGTTTTTTCCACGGAGTATAACATTCGAAAACGGCTAGATTTCAACCTTACTGGGGTATGGGTAAATGGCCAAAATAAAGAAGCGCAATATATGCAAATTTCTCCAGAGGAGAATTTTCGAATAAAGAATTTTTGGTTTCCATATTGGGGTCATTTGCACATACCCGACTCCATAATTCAAGCAGCTTTAAAAGAAGAATGAGAAATGAAAACCAACAAAAAACCAACACCAAAACTATAGGGATGTTTCGCTATACCCTTCCCTATTGTTAACCAAAAAATGTTAACGCAAGCATCCCCAAGGTTAAGCACAAACATTACTCTGGCACAGGTAAAAAAGCATCTAAAAACCACCTTTGTTGAGCGAATTTTCGTATATTGTTGCTTCTAAACCACAAATACATAACCACAAATACATAACCTAAAAGAAGAAGTAAAGAGCTTCTAGTATAAATAGGGAAACACACGATTAAAATTAAAGGGTATCCTAGAATAATCTTTGTTAATGGTTATTGGAATAAAATTGCTCATAAGTTAGGTATGGCTCCTGGAGCGTCAAAAGAGATGTACTGGAGGTTTTTCACTAGAGATTTAGAAAATTATGAATATAGTGTTAGATCATATTTTGGAACTAATGATGCAAAATCTATTTATGTCGATGGGTCAACGTTATTAGGAATAGACCAAAGTGGCGGTGAAAGAAAAAAACTAGGATATGAATATGCAAAACAAGAATTTGAACAACTTGTTTATAATGTAGTGGATGAGTCTATTTTTTTAGTTTCTCATAGCGAAGGATGTGCTTTTGCATCGGGAATAGCAAAATATTTAGTAGAAAAAGGAATACATATAAAGGAGTCTATAATGCTCTCTGCGGATGAAGGGGATGAGTTTTCGGTTGAGGGAAATTATCCATGTTATCAGATTACTGCTGGTTATTTATCAGAAAGTACATTCTCTAATAAAAAGTACTTTAATGTAGATCCAGTTGTTGGGGATCATAGGGTAGAAGGTGTTGATAAATATGGTGTTTTTATAGCAAACGCTGAATTTGCCACCGTTCACGGAATAACAATAAGCGCCAGTACATTTTCTCTAATTAAAAAGCTTAAAAAAACCAATACCCAACAAGCATGGAATAGTAAAGGAAAAATAGTTCATATATCCAACCCTTCAGATGGTGATTGGTATAAGATTAACGATAAAATTTTATATAATAAAAGAATAGATTTTTATCCAAATAAAAACAACAACATGATTACACAAACATATATAAAGAGAATCGATTAATGAATTACTAATGAGCAAAAAAGTTCTATATCTTACTGTATTTCTAATCCTTTTAGGAGTAATTATTTTAATCTCCAATCCTTTCTATTGGGCCATGGCCTCCAGTGCTGCGGAGCAGCCAAAACTAAGCAATAAGGAAGATAATTTATTTAGAAAATGGAAAGATAGTTGTTCCTGCAACATAGAAAGGTTTTTTGACTATGAAGACGGAGAAAAGGCGTTTTTTAATTACAGTTTATCTTTTGAAAGCACAAATAGGGGTGTTTTAGAAAGTAAGGAGAGCTACAAAATTGCTAGAATAGTTTTAGATTCTATTTTAGAACAAAAAAAGCAATATTTAAGGGAAATACATATATATAAAGTGTTTAATAGGGAAGAAATAGACTACGAAACAAAAGCATTTTACTTTAGGTATAGCATGCATAAAGACAGTCTTATAAGTGTTGCAGAGAATGATACCATTTCTGTTTCTGAAATTCCCTTCAAAGAAATAGAGGTTTGGGGGCAATCGGATTCTTCTTACCCATCATTTCTGCCAGATTATAGGATCACCTATTTTGCCCGAAGCACCCCCATTATAGGCGGGATGGGTTGGGATGTTGGAAAAACCTATATGGTAGGCGGCAATAAAGGAGAAGGCTATGATGCTATACACGGTGGTTCCCAGCAAGAATTTAAAAATCAAGAGGTGTTGGAAGCACACCCAAAGGCCAAACCAATGCATTGTTATAAAAATGGACAAAAGATATGAAGCCGCAGTATAAAGTTTTTGGAGAGGAGCGTACGCACCACCCCCAAAGGATTGCCTCGTGCG
>JAOXRU010000291.1 GCA_025800395.1 Flavobacteriaceae bacterium | reverse complement strand
AGCTCCCGCATTCGTTTTAATTCCAAATACTTAGGAATTTCCCTAATATCATCCATGGGACAAGTAGAGCAAGACGTAGCTTTTTAGGGTAAGGTGGGGTAATTTGAGTATAGTTTTGGCTTTACCTACCTGCAAAAAAATATCAAATTGATAACGAGGTGAAAAATAACCGTGCCAATAGTGCAAATGGTATTTCCTTTCAGCATGCAAATCACATTTTTGGACGAGCTAAGCAGTTGTTAGATTTGGTAGTCATAGTTTTCTACAAAGTCGAGGCATGCTCAAATTGCCCCACCGTGTGGTAATTTGAGTAGTCTGACTTTTTCCACCCAAAACACGTAAAGCCTGTTTACCAACATTGGTTTCACGAATCGTAGACATGTCTACAACCGTCTACGTCACATTGGTGAGGACTTCACTGCCGAGTATTGAACGACGTCAGTTGCAGCGCTGCAATGCAGACTAGCTTCATGCCGGTCACTTAGCTTTGCAAAAAATCAAACAACTCTCGAATTTTCGCTTGTTTTAATTCGATTCCACTTGAACCACTTCCTGGGTGACGATGACAGCCATAGGTGACATAATTACTATCTGAAATCGGAATAAATCTGTTTTGAAAATTGTACCATTATTAAAATTCCCTATGCTCAAATTACCCCAATCTAAAAAAGTTTCTGCGATTTTCCCAAAAATGCTTCAAAAGCGAAAAAGTCGGTTGCAATGCAG
>JAOXRU010000289.1 GCA_025800395.1 Flavobacteriaceae bacterium | reverse complement strand
CATGAAAGTCGATTTGTATACACGCACTTCCTGCAACGGCACATATTGCCTTGCTGTTTTCTAACAAAGGCGATCCACTATTGCATGCGTATTGTATGTTGTTGTAATAATCCTGCCACTCCTGTATTTCTGGTTTGCACGGTCTAGAAGGAAAAGAAAAACTACAACTACCAAAAGTTTTTTTCTCTAGCGGTTGTTGGAGTTCTTTGTGGGTAACTATATATTTCTTGTTCCCATCGGCATCGTTGATAAAATGTTTGTCCTGGGTCTCCGATAGGAGTTTGTCTGGTGTTTTTCCAAACTTACAACTACAAAGCGCACCACTACAAACAAAATGTTTCTCGCTCATAGGCTGTCTTTTTTGTAGAGTCCGATCTCTACGGTTTTACAACTATTTTGGAGGTGGATACGAATGTGGCCGAACAACTGTTCGATATATTGGTGGGAAGCATCGAAAATTGCCGTAGCTGCTAGACTACCTGTTATGGCTTTTCCTGCATTTTGCTGGTCAAACTTTTTGCCAGCCTCTATAGCGGCCAAGGAACGGCTATCGCAAGGACTGCCATGTAAATATACAACTAATTTTCCGTTCGAATTGCAAAATGGGTGTTTCTCTGCCTGTACCCGATATGCTATGGGACTACAACCAGTTGCTATGGGAAAACCCATGGTTGTTTCAAAATAATCTCTTCCCGCAAACTGAATACGCAATAGTAGTTGGTAACACACCAAAAACCAACTCTGCTTTAATTTTTCTAACAAGACATACTTGTTTTGTATGTATCTATCTGCCTTTTCGACTATGGCTTTGGCATAATCCCCACTATTTTCTATAAGTAGCCTTTCCTTGGTAATTTCCCATTGGGCTACTAAACTGCTATGGTTGACCAAATGGCTTATATTAGCATAATTAAATTGCAACTGTGCTGGATAGCTTGCCTTGCCAATTGCAGCTGCTATTTTTTCTATTGCACCACTCGGCTCCTTTTGCTCTAGGAATACTGCTCCTGCGTGCAATACCGCAGCTGGGTTGTTTTGTGCGTTTATTCCTTTTCCTTCCCAACGATAGTGCAATTGTAGCTCTTGTTTTTGCAAATTTGGACTAGAAGTTTCCGAACAAACCGAATCTGAGTCTGTTTTATTTGTTTTTGTTATGTCCTCTACCGTATGGCTATCTTCGAACAGGGGGTTCGTAGTTTCCAAATCTGTATGGTTTTCTAAATCTTCTGTTTGATTGTGTTTGCTATGAACAAATCCTAACTGAAAAC
>JAOXRU010000268.1 GCA_025800395.1 Flavobacteriaceae bacterium | reverse complement strand
ACTCGGACTTCATTTTGGACAGAATATGTTGAATTTGAACGAATTAATAGGGTACGTAGATTTGACCGATTCCAGGAAAATTTGGCAAAAGCATTCGGAGGATAATGATGAATGAAACGGTGTCGGGAAATTTTGATGTTTAAAATATTTTTCCCGTAGCGACCATTTACGAAACACGTCTCGAATATTTTTACCTACTCCAGCTTTGGACGGGGAGATCTATTGTAGATAACCAATCAGAATATCGAAAATCCCTGACACCGTTTTGTTGATTGATGCCTTGTGAAAAACACCGTGCAGCTATTTCGCTCCTATCGCGGCATTAAATACCCGATAAGTTCAATCAAACAACCTGCGGTCGTTTCGGTTTGTACCGGCTTCTGGCGCTTCGCAAAAGAAAAAGTCGCTAAAATTATATTTTTATCAAAAACTACATTTATTAAGCTTTCTACTGATATATAGTTTGGTAGAGTTTTCTTAACGTTTGCGCGCGTACGAATTTTTTTTTCCGAAGGGCACCGGCGAAGGTAGGAAGTATCCTTAACTTTGCTTTTCTTGCTACTGGTAAAGCAAAGAG
>JAOXRU010000248.1 GCA_025800395.1 Flavobacteriaceae bacterium | reverse complement strand
CTTCTTTCCTGCAAGTTGTGAATTGCGTTCATTCTATTACCTTTAGGGTATAATTCACAGGAAACAAATTGTACTACTTTGATAGTTGCAAGTTGTGAATTGCGTTCATTCTATTACCTTTAGGGTATAATTCACAGGAATACTCTTTCAATTTAAGGATTCGATTGTGTTGTGAATTGCGTTCATTCTATTACCTTTAGGGTATAATTCACAGGTTTGACATCATGAATCACAAAAACGTCTCCGTTGTGAATTGCGTTCATTCTATTACCTTTAGGGTATAATTCACAGGAAACATAGTTCCAAGAGATGAAGCCAAGAGGTTGTGAATTGCGTTCATTCTATTACCTTTAGGGTATAATTCACAGGAAATTCGTTTTTTTACATTCGGTATCCACGTTGTGAATTGCGTTCATTCTATTACCTTTAGGGTATAATTCACAGGGCCAACTTCTTAAATTTTGAAACCATGTTGGTTGTGAATTGCGTTCATTCTATTACCTTTAGGGTATAATTCACAGGGATATAATAGGCTTGATTTGGATCCGCATGGTTGTGAATTGCGTTCATTCTATTACCTTTAGGGTATAATTCACAGGATGTCAGTAGAAAGTTTCATAGGGCAATCCGTTGTGAATTGCGTTCATTCTATTACCTTTAGGGTATAATTCACAGGAAGCTGTTTTTGTGCCTTTAGGATTGCTGGTTGTGAATTGCGTTCATTCTATTACCTTTAGGGTATAATTCACAGGTTTTTAGAAGTTTTTATGCTTCTGCCACATGTTGTGAATTGCGTTCATTCTATTACCTTTAGGGTATAATTCACAGGGCGTTTTTAAACAGAGAAGTTAACAGGGTTGTTGTGAATTGCGTTCATTCTATTACCTTTAGGGTATAATTCACAGGGGTATATACGTACACGCTTTTAAATTCCGAGTTGTGAATTGCGTTCATTCTATTACCTTTAGGGTATAATTCACAGGACTCGTTCTTTGTTTCCTACCATTATTCTCGTTGTGAATTGCGTTCATTCTATTACCTTTAGGGTATAATTCACAGGCTTTGCCATCTGACTCAAAAACCAATCCCCGTTGTGAATTGCGTTCATTCTATTACCTTTAGGGTATAATTCACAGGTAACAAATTTCATAGCCGCTACTTTAGGAAGTTGTGAATTGCGTTCATTCTATTACCTTTAGGGTATAATTCACAGGTTGACTGCTAAACAGTTATGAAGTTGGGTTGTTGTGAATTGCGTTCATTCTATTACCTTTAGGGTATAATTCACAGGTATCGTTGTCGTTTGTCGTGTGATCGACTCGTTGTGAATTGCGTTCATTCTATTACCTTTAGGGTATAATTCACAGGTGGTGCTACTTTTGAATCTTTTTTGCTCATGTTGTGAATTGCGTTCATTCTATTACCTTTAGGGTATAATTCACAGGGGTAAGAAATTCGTTGATGACATCATCTTGGTTGTGAATTGCGTTCATTCTATTACCTTTAGGGTATAATTCACAGGAACTAAATATTTTTGGTTTGCTGCATCGTGGTTGTGAATTGCGTTCATTCTATTACCTTTAGGGTATAATTCACAGGTAAACCCATTAAATAAATTTTTGCAGTTTTGTTGTGAATTGCGTTCATTCTATTACCTTTAGGGTATAATTCACAGGAACGAACGGTGTGCAACCAGGTAACTCTTGTTGTGAATTGCGTTCATTCTATTACCTTTAGGGTATAATTCACAGGATGCCACGATTGGACAATGGATTTACGCATGTTGTGAATTGCGTTCATTCTATTACCTTTAGGGTATAATTCACAGGAACACAAGTGTTGAAGTGGTATTCCGTGAGGTTGTGAATTGCGTTCATTCTATTACCTTTAGGGTATAATTCACAGGCGTAACAATTTCAAAGCGTGTTGAAATTCAGTTGTGAATTGCGTTCATTCTATTACCTTTAGGGTATAATTCACAGGGATTTTGTTTTGAGAACCACTTGGCGCAATGTTGTGAATTGCGTTCATTCTATTACCTTTAGGGTATAATTCACAGGATAATTCGTTAAACTTTGGTATGTAACCCCGTTGTGAATTGCGTTCATTCTATTACCTTTAGGGTATAATTCACAGGCGGCTTTGATTATCGCACGGACCTCCTCTTGTTGTGAATTGCGTTCATTCTATTACCTTTAGGGTATAATTCACAGGCAAATGATAATACACCACCGGGAGCATTCCGTTGTGAATTGCGTTCATTCTATTACCTTTAGGGTATAATTCACAGGAATATCGGTTTTACGTTTTTCAAATTCCTCGTTGTGAATTGCGTTCATTCTATTACCTTTAGGGTATAATTCACAGGCAACCTCTTTTCGTTCACATAACACGTCATGTTGTGAATTGCGTTCATTCTATTACCTTTAGGGTATAATTCACAGGTTTGTCAACCTCCATTGTTGTGATTGCATAGTTGTGAATTGCGTTCATTCTATTACCTTTAGGGTATAATTCACAGGTAGTCCGTAATATGGGTTAAACAATTGGCGTTGTGAATTGCGTTCATTCTATTACCTTTAGGGTATAATTCACAGGCCAGATCCTTTCGTGATATTTTCGCATCTGGTTGTGAATTGCGTTCATTCTATTACCTTTAGGGTATAATTCACAGGTGGAGTTGGCTATATTGGAAGAGAAGACTAGTTGTGAATTGCGTTCATTCTATTACCTTTAGGGTATAATTCACAGGTGGCGATAAGAGAGTAATGACTTCAAACGCGTTGTGAATTGCGTTCATTCTATTACCTTTAGGGTATAATTCACAGGTCGAGATGGTAAGAGAAAACGAAAGGTGTAGTTGTGAATTGCGTTCATTCTATTACCTTTAGGGTATAATTCACAGGGTTTGGTGGTGGTTGCATCCTTGCTCCTACGTTGTGAATTGCGTTCATTCTATTACCTTTAGGGTATAATTCACAGGAAAGATGTGATGGCTTTGCCATCAATTGTAGTTGTGAATTGCGTTCATTCTATTACCTTTAGGGTATAATTCACAGGTTAGACAACAAAAATAAAGATAATTGGGACGTTGTGAATTGCGTTCATTCTATTACCTTTAGGGTATAATTCACAGGCCTAGCAATTTTTGCACTTCTAAATTTTGTGTTGTGAATTGCGTTCATTCTATTACCTTTAGGGTATAATTCACAGGGATCAAACGAAATATACCTAAGCCTACTAAGTTGTGAATTGCGTTCATTCTATTACCTTTAGGGTATAATTCACAGGTCCCCAAGATTCGGTAGAAATGAAATCTGAGTTGTGAATTGCGTTCATTCTATTACCTTTAGGGTATAATTCACAGGTGTTTGGTGTTCTGTGTCCGCTATACATGAGTTGTGAATTGCGTTCATTCTATTACCTTTAGGGTATAATTCACAGGTTTTGTTTTAATTTCTTCGTTTATCTTCATGTTGTGAATTGCGTTCATTCTATTACCTTTAGGGTATAATTCACAGGGGGAGAGATAGGAGTAACTTCTTTGTTTTCGTTGTGAATTGCGTTCATTCTATTACCTTTAGGGTATAATTCACAGGCTATCGGGAAAATAGCAGCGCAATAAGCTGGTTGTGAATTGCGTTCATTCTATTACCTTTAGGGTATAATTCACAGGCTGGTAGCGGTGTTGGTGGCGTAAACCTTTGTTGTGAATTGCGTTCATTCTATTACCTTTAGGGTATAATTCACAGGAATGAATTAGTAATCAATTCATTTTGCTATGTTGTGAATTGCGTTCATTCTATTACCTTTAGGGTATAATTCACAGGATACTGGCCGCAACAGGCTGGTATTTTGTGTTTTATAGGATTGAATAGAATTTAAAAAAAGGAAGTCCAATTATAGCTATTACCCTATTAGCAAGCACTTTTTAAGATCCTAAAACAATTCTAACTGGCTGCTTGGGGCTTGGGGCAGGGTTTCTTTCCCACCAAAAAAGAGTTCCATCATACCAAATTGTTTGTCGGTGATCTGCATCACGCACACCTTTCCTTTTTCGGGTAAACGGGCCTTGGTGCGTTTGATATGTACGGCAGCATTTTCTCTGCTGGCACAATGCCGCATATAGATGCTAAACTGAAACATCGTAAATCCATCGTCTAATAGGTTTTTCCGAAAACGTGCTGCGGCCTGGCGCTCTACCTTGGTTTCGGTAGGCAAATCGAAGAATACTAATACCCACATAATCCTGTATTGGTTAAAACGTGAAAAATAATCCATAGTTTCTGGTATGGTTTCACTTTCAGGAAGGGTTCTATTTAAATTAACGCAAAATAGGATATAATATTTTACGGCTATACCCTGCAAAACAGTCGTATAGACTAGAAGTAGTTCTACTCATGGCATGCATAAGCGGACTGGTTTTTCCATCGATATGCACATCCATTACGGGTAATTGCAACAATTGCGCTTTTAAAGCAGTGTTTAATTCTTCTATATTGCCACCTGCCACTACCAATTCATATACCAATACATCTACATAAGGCCTGTAGGGTTCCATCATATCGTCTGCCAAACAAAAGGCATTGTATTTATTGGCATGGTGTATGCCCATGCCTACAAAGAGTCCGCTGCTTACCAATGCCCTGGCGCATAAAGCCCGTAATATGGCATAGCCATAATTAAGCAGGTTGTTTGGTGGTATGCCTTTTTGGTTTCTGCTAAAGGCTGGTAGCATGGGAAACAAATGCTGAAAATAATAGGCTGCTGCCGTGGCTTCGTGGTACTCCTTATCGCCACTTTTCACCTCTCCTGCCCAACGCTGCATTTTTTTAACAGTTTGCCCTCTTAGTTGTAAATGGGCTGCTTGGTTGTGTATTTTGGCTTGTACCGTTTGTTGCCACAATTGTTTTTGTAATGGTAAAGATGCGGCCAATTGCTGCCGCATCCGCTCGTTTTGCTCACTATGCCCCACTAGGGGTTGCACTAGGCCACAAGGCAAATGCTGTTTGTCGCAATGCAATACCGCAGCCTTGCTTTGGGTGAGCTTCATCAGTACCGTATTGGTAATGGTTATTTGCGGATGCTCCAAGACTACCATACCAATATCTTCTATAGGAATAGTTTTGGCGGTTTTGGTTTCTTCTGGGAATTGTACCACCAACTGCTCGTTTTTGGTGCTTAAGTAAACTGGGGTGCCAAAAAAAAGGGTGCGTTTGATCATGGCTTAATATTCTCCTATTTGTACAATTTGTCCAATATGATCTAATCTTACTTTAACACAATTCTTCAATTTACCATCTTCTAAAGATTTAATATGAAAAAATGTTTGACCTTTTAATTCTTTATCCGCTTTTTTTGTAGAATCTAAATGATGCCTAAATTGAAAATCTCTTACTACACTTTTACCGTAGTTTACTACCGAAAGTGATTGTACATAATATAAATTCTTACTTATTAAACTTGTATTGTTAACATCCAACAAATCTATTTCATTAGGATTGAAACCATTTGATGGAAATACAAACATTTCATTCTGTTTCATACTAAACAAAAAATGCCAGCCTTCACTAGATTTGTACGCTTTATCTATTACAGGCAAACCAGCATTGGTTCTTGCTACAGCCTCAAAGAAAGATACTGCCTTTTCTTGCAAATTACCATTATCATCTTTATAAATAGCAATATGGTGGTTGTTTCCTGTACTAATATAATCTGCTGCCTGTTCCTTTCCTTTAGCATCTAATATTGGTTTTCCAAAATGGTCTTTTTTGTGGTGCAATGCTTGGGCATTACTTACCCCTGTAATGGTAACCCTTTTAATGCTTATCCCTTTTGTTTTATTTAGCCAAATAGGGTTCTTTTCTAAATCGGAAAAAGCCATTTTCGCATTATTATCATAGGCTTCTAGTCTCGCTTTTAGTACTTCTCTTATTTTAGGATCTACTACTTTTGCTATTTTTAAATCTGGCGTAATGTCTTTGCGTATGGTATATATTTCTTCAAAGCAACGTACTTCTGTTAATGGTTTTCCTTTATACAATATTGGCTGTTTCTTTAAAGTTTTGCTATCGAAGGCCATTTCTGGCTTATAGTTATATGCCTTTAAATGCGCCAACACCATTTCTTTCTGTTTGTAGTGCACTATAAGATTGGCTTTCTCTACATCAAATTTCTTGTTTAGCTTTATGGGTTTAACAAGTTCTCTTTTACTTTTCCCATAAATGGTTTCTTTGTGCAACTGCCCTCTTGGTGTTAGTTGTATTTTCTTAGCAGTACCATCCTTTTTCTTGGTGATATTAATATTGGTAGTTACTACTTTGTTTTTGTTTTTAAAAGAAACCAATATCTCTTCTATATGGTTTTTTGCTTCTTGCCTAAAACTTGGCATGGGTGGTATAAACTGTCTTCTATCTTTACCATACCTATCTTTTACTTTGTGCGTAATAGTTTGTTCTATGGCAAAAATGGTGCTATGCTTTTTGTGCTTTTCATCTCTACGGGCATTTAAATAGTTGATATATTGTATATGATTATGGGTTGTAAATGCAACGGTTAGGGCATCCATAGCGTGGTGTCTGTGGTCGTTTCGTTTGGTCCAATCGGTAATTACTACCAACTGCTTTTCCTTGCCAGAACCCATATCTTTACGGGTTTCTGTATGGGTTAGACCTAAAGCTCTATATTTTGGAAGATTTAGCTCTTTCATTACATTAATTAAATCCCAATCTTTACGTAGTTTATCGGTTATGCTCCCACTAGTAGACACTACATTTTCAAAAACCTCCCAAAGCATGGCTTTGGCTTTTTTTGCAATGTATTGACTGTTTCTCAGATCGCGCTCTATAAAATCTTCTGGTAATTTGCTTGCAGGCATTTGAAGCTTTAAATATTTCCCTTTGGAAATGGCTTTTTCCTTATACAACATCTCTACCCTTCCTAAATAGTTCTCTTTTTCGCTTGCAAAATCTTGTTCTATAAAATCTAAAGCCGTTCTATTATCCTTTAGTTGGTTAATGGTTTTGTATGCCAAGGTTTTATTGGAGAAAGAATCATCAAACAACAATGCTTTTGGAATAATATGTTCTATATCTATTTCTTTAGAAAAAATCTTTTCCCTTGGGATATATTGATTAGTAAAAATACTATGGTGTCCGTTTTTAGCCAGTTCCTCCCAAAGTCGGTATCGGATTACGTCATTTCTAGTAGCTGTAAAACCAAAATCTTTTAGTATTAATGCCTTAATGTCCTCATTTCGTTTTGTAGCAGCTACTATACTAGTAGAAGTCTCCGCACGTTCTTTGGCTGTCTTTTTTAGTTCTCTTGCCAATTCTATACGCACCTCATCTGGCTTACCATATACTTCGATTAGTTGATTAATGAGATTTACCATTTGATTTAGGATCTTTTCTACTACTGGATTGCGCAAACTATTCTTGGGCAATAATTCTAGTTTCTCTTTTATTATGCGCTTTTCCAAATCTTCTTTGGTTAAACTAAAAGAATGGTTATAGCCAGCAAGTTCACAAGCTTTACTGTATTCTAAACCATCTTGCAAATGAGGTAGTATTTTTCGAATTGCCCTTGCAGAAAGGCTTCCGTAATCATCTTCAAATCGAAGATTGCTAAACATTTTGGTATAAGCTGGGGCAATTCCAAATTTTTGATGTAGTTTTTTTCGCAATTGCACATCTTGGTTTCCATATAACAGTCTATCTGCTTCTGTACTGCTGGTATCATCTTCTGCTGCATACAATAAATGCCAAAACTGATAGCTAGCTTGCTTATCAAAGATATTTCCCTTTAAATTGGCATCGAAATGCAATATATTGGCGTCTATTCCTATTTCTGGCAAAACTGCCTGTAGCTCTTCTTTTATTTCCTTTGCCGATTTCTTTTTCCAATCAAAACCATAGCCCTCTTGTTCTAAAATATGTTGAAAAACTGTATATAGCTTTTTGTTGGTTTGGTTATACTCTAATGGTTTTTTACTTCCTGTTTTTCTATTTTCTATAGGTTGGTTGGTTGTGTACTCTTTATCGGATAATCCGAAAAACTTAAGCAGTTGTTTCTCCGTTAAAGCACCTCTAAAATTAAGTTCATCAAATAAGAGTTGTTTACTATCTTCATCCAACACAAAAGATTCGGTTTGGGTGACCTCTTTTTTCCTTATTTCTAAATTATTAATATTCTGCCATATTCTAAATTCCTGAAATAATGGCGAAGCTTTTGGCACTACTCTTTGCCCAGCCATTTGCTTTTTCGGAAGACCCGTTTGTTTGTTTATAATAATATTACCTGCTGCATCTTTTCGGTCTATTTGCCAACTTTCAAACGCACAAAAACTCAATAAAGCCTTTTGTGATTTTAATTTACGTTGATAAAATATTATGGTATCTCTAATTTCTTCTTTCAAGCTAGAAGTAAGTTGCGGATAAAATTGACGTTGTGTTTCCCAAATACGTTCGAATTCATCTAAATAATCTTGCCTGTAGAATACTTGCTTTTTTAAGGATGTATGCGGATTATTTACCAATTGTTTCCATAAATATTCCCCTACCGTAATTTTATTGATATACAATTTCTTACTCCTATCGCTAATAGCGCCTAAATAACCACTTGTTTTCTTTTTATTGCTATTAACTTCCTGCAACACTATGGCCAAATGCTCCAATTTCAATTTATTGGTTAAAGCTTCGGTTCGCCATTGGTATTTTCTAAGTTTTTGTTCCACTGGTTTACCAGGTATTTTAATGCCAACCAAACCAAATGGTTCTTTACAAATAGCCCAAGTTTGCTTGTTGTTTTTGTCTTGTAATTCTATATAAAGTTCCTTGGTTAATATCTCCGGATAAAATTCTTGTTGTACTTTCCATATGCGGTTAAATTCTTCTTGCAAATCGGAAGCATAAAAGTCTGGTATATATCTTTTATTGTCTTTTAAAAGCGCTAAAACGTATGCCCCTGGTGTAAGTTGCTTATCGTATAAATATTTGGCTACTGCCATACCATCTATAGCCACACCGTCTTCCTCTATTACTGCTTTTCTACTACTTTTATATCCGCGCTTTTTATTTATCATAAAAAGAACTTTTGCCAAATCCTCTAAAGCAATTTGTTCTTTGGCGGCTTTTGCACGAAGTTTCAAAGTTTGGAAGGTGGTATTTTTACCATCTTCATTTAAAGGGGTGTCTTTAGTTATCCAATTTTCTCTTATGAGAATATTAGAAAGATCTTCTCTCCGAAGTTTAAAACGTTGCAAATTTCGTCTTGCTGCCCTTTTCGCTGCACGATCGGCATTCGTAGATAAAGGGCGTCCTTTTTCAAAATTGGTCTTTTCATCTACCGTTAACGGATTCACACGAACACCTAGCTTTACTATAGCGGCATCAATTACCTTATTTTCTTTATTGGTTGTTTCTTCCACCAACGCCCATCCTATAGAGTTGGTCCCCAAATCTAATCCTAGTATCCTTTTTTTCATAACATCATAATAAAAGTTTTAAATCAAGCTTTACCAATGAAATCACTCTAAACACAACGTAGAAAAATCTTCATTTGAATTCAACCCATTTTCAAGAGCAATGCTTATAATACGGTTTGATTTCTATTTCCTTAATACCTTACAACTAATACAAATATAAGGTTTTATATAAATTTAAAAAACTATAACTATAACATTTGTATATACCACTTTATTTTAATTATCTTTGCAATGGTCAAATAACTGCGATTATGGTAGTTTTTACTATTTCGAATGATTCTCATTAGATCATATTGACACATAGATTTGACTATTAACATAAATATCTAACCATTTATATTTATATATATTAAACCATTTATATATACAAATGAGTATAGTTATTTGTGAATTGCGTTTTAAAGAGGTTGAGTTTTCAGCCTCTTTTTTTTAATAATAGGAATACCCACCCTATAGAGTTGGTCTCAAATCTAATCCTAGTATCCTTTTAATAGCCATAGTATAGTTAATTTTGGGTTAAATATAATTATAAAAAATATTCTTTATATGCGGAAATCCGCAATGTTTATATGGAATATTATACTTATATTTGTACTGAACGCAATTCACAATAAGGATTATTCCGTTGTGAAAACATTTAAAGCGGCATAGGTTCTTCTTATGTCGCTTTCTTTCTTTTTAAATGATTCACGAACTCCTATTTATCAGAAAAAAAAATAACGTGAGCTAAAACATTTAAGCCGCCTCGACTTCAAATTTGGGGCATTTTTTTTGCTTAAATGTTTCACGAACTCCTATTTATCAGAATAAAAAATAACGTGAGCTAATGCTTTTAACGGGGCATAAGATGTTCTTCTTTTGTCATTTCCATTTATTTAAAAGATGCTGACAACTTGCATAATACATTATTTTGAATTTATCTATTTTAATTTATAAAAATTTCTTTCTTACAAAATATACAATAATTTCTTTCGTTATATATATCAATCTTAAATCAAATTTTATGAAAAAATGGAGTATCGGCATATTGATAGTATGCGCTGTATTTGTTTCTTGTAATAAAGATGACGACAAAGAAACATCAGAAACCCCTGAAGCAACAATAGTAACTTATAAAGATGTTGCTTTGAAACTGGATGGCTCTAGTTCGAATGAATATGGTATGGCCTTTTCTGCTGCTAATGGAAAGACCTACAAGTCCAGTGAACTGTCTACCAATATTGCAGCTATTGACTTTGTAACCGCTACCAATCAGGTATTTATTGCTTTTGATTCGCCCATGGAAAATGACGATACCAAAACCATCAATGGTGCTCGTACGACCAAGATTCAGCTATCTAATGTGTCGATGACGCCAACAGAATTTGATGCAATGGAAGACAGTAGTAAACTAAAATCGCTGCAAATTACACACGACAAAGAATCCCAACCCATTACGTATCGTGGTGTGGTATTGTTTGAAACCCAAGATGGAAAAAAAGGTGCTATTAAAATCACAGCTGTCAATGGCAGCAGGGTATTATTTGATGTCAAGGTTATGAAATAAACATAGAAGTCACCTTTTATCAATGAGCCTTCCGCAGTGGAAGGCTTTTTTTGCATATACCATATGGCTAAAGATATCTATTGGAGCAAAACAAAAACACCTGGCTTCTCCCCTTTCAAATTGTTTTCTGTTATACTATGCATGGTGTTTAAAATTCTAGTATTGACTCCTTCCCATACCCTTTTTTATCAAATGGTAATAATCAATCTCCAGCCACAAATGAATAAAAACCATAATCTTACTTTATTATATTGGTAATTTTTCGTATCTTAATAGGAGTCAAATCTTACTTAACCCAATACACATGAAAAATTCCCAATTCGCATTGGTCTTATTTCTAATTATAAGCCTAGGCTCTTCCTGCAACAAAGAAGACCAACCAAAACCTACAACTACTCCTCCGGAATCTCTAGACCTAAATGCCAAATGGAATATCCCAGATTCAACCAATGTCTACGACTCTATGGAATTCAGCGCAAGTGGACATTATATTGTAGTAGCGCATCAAAAAAATAATAAATCGCAACCTACGGCCAAAGGATACACTTATTATTATGGTACTTACACCATATTGGAGGACGATATCGTTGCCTTATCGGATCTAGGGCAAATCAAAAATCTTCATTTAGAAGGAGATTATTTCAATTTTGATTTTTATCCTACGGATGAAAGTACCACCAGCATATCTATACAAGCCATTCGAGCAGATGAAATGGTTTCTACTCCCAAAACAAGCTTGTTTTGCCGCACTTGGGATTTGTTTCAAATAGATGGGGAAACGACTCAAAACACGGGCTTTGATATTAGTGTTTTGTTTTCCGCAGCTGGCACCTATTATGTGCATTATCACAATCCTAGCAACCCCAACAAGCTTGGGGATATGGCAGGATGGAAATGGTCTGATGCCTCCGAAAAATTTATTTTATACTCTTGGGATAATCCACCTGTTTGGGATACAAGCACCAAAGCAGAAATCATTTCGCTTACCGATTCTTATTTGAGAATCGATCAAACCTGGGCGGGTTCCATCTTGAAAACCTATGAATTTCGACCTACTACTGGCCCACTACAAACTACCAAAGTAAGTTTTTTCCAAAATATACCAAGGAATCACAAAGACGGTTTATTTTTCGAATAGAGTACTTCTAGTGTTTGTTGGTTCATTTATATGATTAATAAAATCACCCGGAAGCATCGCCTGTAAATGCAAGGATGTTTCATATATATCGTATTTGGATATTACCCTTGTTCGAATTTTTGAAAATAAAAAATAAATATTTGGATATATTGTTGCAAATTGAAACCAAGTTATGCTTCAAATTTTTGTCTCGAACTTTGTCTTTTTATTTTTAAAATCTACTATGGTTCCCGCACGAATCCTTTCGTGTGCTGGCATTTTATATTCATTTAGCTATAAAGAATAAAATCTTCTAGTTCTATTTAGGGCATTTTAAAATAGAAATGGTATTATTTGTGGATGATGTAGCACGTATCATTTTTTTGCTTATTCCCTAAACCTTAGACTAAATTATATTTATTAAATAACATAATCTTCAAAAAATACCTATTTATAGGTATTTTTTGATATTTCTTTTCCTTCTAAATTAGCAGAAAAATATGGAGAAAATGGTCTAAGCAACTTTTCTTTCCGAAATCCCCAAATAAAATATTTTAAATCGTTATGTACGCGATCCTTTTACTGGATGCACTTAATACATTTAGTTTCCCAAATCTGCAATAATCCTAGCTGACTAAGGTGTTGCTTGTCACTAGAAAACTGTATATATGAGAACTAAAATTACTATTTTATTGTATTGTGGCTTTTGCTTGCTTACAAACGCACAAGATTTTATCGGCTACGATAGCGACAACTACAGTGGAGTGCATAGCATTTCCAACAATCCAGCTAATATAGCCGATTCCAAATCTAAAGTAGACATCAATCTCATCTCTTTTTCTACTAGTATCGCAAACGACTACCTATCTCTATCGATGAATAATGTCCGCCATGTCCTGAGAGGTGAATCGTGGGAATCACTTCCCACTTTTGCCAATATCAACAATCAAATAATAGCCAATGTAGAGGTATTAGGTCCCTCATTTTCTTTTAATCTTAATGAGAAACACAGTGTTGGTCTCATCAGTAGACTCCGTGTGCACAATAGTATTAGAAATATTGATGGTTTGTTTTTGGAAGGCATTTTAGATGAATTTTCTAAAGAAGATTTTAATTTTAGTATGAACAATTTGGATGTTTCTTCCCATCTATGGGGAGAAATTGGCTTGGCCTATGGCAGGGTTATATTTAACGATTATGATAGACACTTTCTAAAAGCCGGACTTACCCTCAAATATCTTATGGGTGCAAGTTTTGCACAAGCAAATACCAACAGTTTTAGTGGTAGCTACGATTCCAATTCCGATCTAGTGAATATGAATGGGGAAATCGATTATCTGAGTACTTTTGATGACGATGGTGATGATACCGATTATATCAACAAAATTCAGCCTGGATTTGGTATGGACATCGGTTTCATTTACGAATATCGTACCAGAAATTCTGAAGATCGGAATTACAACAATCCAAAAGCCAGCAATAAATATCGTTTTAAATTAGGACTATCTTTGTTAGATTTTGGGGCTATCAAATACAAAAATGTAGAGCAAACCATATACGATACCTATGGCTCTGTGTCCGCTACAGATCTTGAAGAGGATCTCGTTGAAACCATAGAAAACAATTTTGAACAAAATTCTATAACTGGAGATTTGCGTGTTGCCTTACCTACAAAACTTCGACTCCAATTCGATTATAAAATCATACCTAGAGTATATGTCAATATCGACTATCAGCAAGATTTGCAAAAAAACACCAGCCCCTACCTTACCAACGGACGCAACTATTTAACACTAACACCTCGTTTCGAGAGTCGTTTGCTAGGCATCTACCTACCAATAAATTATAGCCAATTGGGTAAAACTACTATGGGTGTAGGACTCAAATTGGGACCTTTGATCTTGGGGTCAGGAAGTTTGTTATCGAATATAATGGGGGATGAAGCCCAATTGGTAAATGTCTATTTCGGGCTAAAAATTCCTTGGAACTACAGAAACTAGTCATAAACAATGCAACTAAATTATAAATAAATGAAAAGAACACTACTATTATTGTGCTTACTCTTATACAGCACATCACACTGGTCTCAGATAAGAGAGTACCAAGATGACAATGGGAATCGAATCAGTTTTCAAACTGGGCAATCGCCAGATTTTGTGGAATGGAATTCTAAACTGTATTTTGTTGCAAACAACAATAGCACCAACAATACTGCTTATATCTGGTCTATTGATCAGAACGATAAACTGAAACTAGAATTTGGATCCAATAGTAGCGATGCCATTTCCATTAGAGACTTGGTCGTGTACAACAACCAACTTTATTTTGCCAGCGCCAACAAGAGTACAGCTCCAAACACTTATCGATTATATCTATTTGACGATAGCTCTACCGTTGCCTCCGCTCCGGTATCTTCGGAAGTGAGTATCGACTATTCCAAATTTGGCAAATTATTTGTTTGGAACAATCGGCTGTTGTTTAATGGACGTCTCCAAGATGGCAATGCCAATGCAAACGGGCCCATCAATCTCTGCTCGTATAGCACCATCAACGGATTTCAAAACATCAGTACACGCTCTAGCGATTTTGTAGCTACAAGGTTTACAGCTGGAAACAACCTTTTGTATTTCTTTGAAAATGCAGGGCAAAACCCAGCCAACAACCAACCTCTATATGTCTTCTCGCAATTGCGAGAAGGAAACAACAATCTAATCCTTGAATCTCCCTTAAACAACTTCTATTTTGAAGGGAATAGAGCACCAGCCATGGCTTTTCATGCTAGCAACTTTTTCATAATTGGGCGTCCGAGCAACGGAACCGAAGAACGGTTCTACAAATACAATGGTGGAACTAATTTGACACAACTCAACACCAATGGGTTGGTTTCCTCTACTTGGATAGACGCAACTAACCGTGGAAAACCTGTGGTGGCTTATAAGGGCGGCATGGCAATCCTTCAGGTCTCTGCCGATAATTCGGCAAATGATCGCATCGTTTTGCACGATGGAGATAAAAGGCTTAATTCGTTTGATTTGGGAGCGATCAAAGTAAGAAGCATTTTGGGAGTGTTAAATGATGCCGTCATATTTACCGGAGCAGAAAACAACAATGCTAAATTATATGAATTGCGGTTGGGGTCCCAACAAATATTACCCGAAATTAGGCCAGTCGATCCTACTGCCAATTTCGACAACAATCCTCTTTTTGCTGGTGTTTTCAACCAACAGTTGTATTATTATGGCAAACCACAAAGAGATAGCAATATCAGATCGCTTCATCAATATGATAGTAAAATCCTTCATTATTCGCCTCTTTTAGAAAATCAATCTCAAGTAGACGCCTTTGGTAATCTAGGTTTTAAGCGTGTTTTGCAACAACTTACTGTACAAGACGATTTTGCCAACAATGGTGGCTTACCTATAACCAATATCCAAGCTTTTTCTAGTTTAGAATTTGTAGATTATCTGTTGATAAACAACACCCAATTACAAAACCTTGCTGGACTGGAGAATGTAGAAACCGTAGATCGTTTTTTAGAAATTTTTCAAAATGGAGAACTCACCTCTTTACAAGGGCTGAATCCCAATATCACATTCAATAATATTCAAACGCCTAGCATCAACAACAATGCGAAACTCAACGACTTTTGTGCTTTACAACCCTGGGCAGCAAGCAACACCAACTATGCTAGTACTTGGTCGGTTACCCAAAATGCCTATAACCCAAGTTTTGATCAACTTCGCGATCCTAATAGCTGTAATCTAACCGTTTGTACTCCTCTAACAGTTTCTGCTGATTTTGAAACCTATTTGGAAAATCCACAAAATAGGTTCGTAGACAGCAATGGCAATACGATCCCCAATACAGATATAGCCAATGGAAACAACAATGGTAGTGTTTGCCTAGAAGGGGTGCAACGTATTGCCCGATTGGAAATCAATTCTTATGTATCTATGGATTTTCTCAATATCGGACAATTTAGAGATTTGCGCCTATTTAGATTTGAACCTCCAATGGCAACCAATCCACCAACAACTACGGGATTGGACCTTAGCAACAATCACAATTTAGAAGAGGTGTACCTCTCCCCTAGCCGATACGAATATTTGCGCTTTCCTACAGCTACGGACAGTAAACTGCGTACAGTCTCTTTTGGGTCGCTTAGAAATTATACTTTCCCCAACACAAACTATGTTGTAGATTTGAGCAACAAACCAAACCTAGAAAGCGTTTCAGGCTCGACGATTCGATTAGACAATCTAAACCTTTCCAATAACCCAAAACTTAAAACTATTTTTTTCTTGGGTTCTTCTTTAGGAAAGCTTTCCATAAACAATAGTCCTCAATTGGAAAGTATCGATATACGGGGAACTAAAGGTTTACAAAATCTAAGCCTAGAAGATATGCCCAATCTGCAAACTGTGCAGCTCTCCGGATCCCAACTACAAAACCTCACTATCCGAAATACAGGATTGTCACAATTGCGTTTAGAGGATCTCTTGGCTCTAGAAAATGTGATTTTGGAATTTGCAGATGGTATTCAAAACGTTAATTTTGGAAATACACTGTCCAAACCAACGAGCCTGCGTAGTTTTAAAATCCAAAATAGCCAGGTTACCACCTTAGACCTATCTGGACTTGTAAATCTTGTTTCTTTGGATGTGAGTTACAATACCAATTTGCAGCAAATCAATGGATTTGAACAACTCACCCAATTGGAGTTTGTAAAAACCTATGACACCAATATAACTTCTTTAGATTTTGCCAATAACGATGGTTCCCTTAGCGATTTACAATTGGGAACTGGAGCATATCTTTCGGATCTGGAATTTCTAAATCTCAAAAACAACAATCTAGTTTACAACAATATCGTTCTGCTTGCAGAGGTAGTCAATCCAGCGAACTTTTGCCTACAGGTTACCAATGTGGCTAGGGCCCAAGCAGCTGTAAATAATGGTAATTGGCAGGTAAATGCCAATGCCAATTTCTTTAAAGTGGATTGTAATTGTACCACTCTAGAAGTAGATCCAACCTTTGAAAGCATATTGGAAAGTGGAATGGATCAAATTATAGACATAGATGGCTATCCAATTCTCGCTGGCGATTTGTCGGACGGGATACCAAACAATGGCTTGATTTGTTTGGAGGCTGCCCAACGCGTAGCGAGTATTGTGGTAAGTGATATGTCAAATATCAACTTTAAAAATATAGGACAACTGATCAATTTGAAGTCCCTAGATGTAGATGTTATTAAAAGTGGAACTATTTTTTCCAATTTGGATCTCTCCCAAAACGACAAATTAGAAACTCTTATTTTGGATGGAGGAACTTATGAGAATTTTGTGCTTCCCAATGCATCAAACAGTTCTTTGAAAACCATTTCATTGGATACAAATAGTTTTACTGGAATTGCCGCTACCAATCCGCTTCGCATTGCTGGATATACGGAATTGACAACTTTTGGTGCAGAAATGATAAATCATAATGATTTACAAATATCGAATTGTCGACAATTGAATACGGCAACTATTTTAGGTTCTGTATTGGATACATTCACTATTTCAAACCAACTGCAGTTGGATCGCTTAGAAATATATGGTGGAAATATAAATTCCTTCATTTTGGAAAATATCAATAACTTGCAGAATATCGTATTTAAGGCTCCTATAATTTCCAATATTTCGATGCAAAATGTCATCACTTCCCAAATAAGTTTTAACAGTATAGAGAATCTACAGTCTCTAGAATTAAAGGATATGGTGGCATTAAGCGGGCTGAATTTAAATGGCCTCACAAGCTTGCAAAACTTCCTGCTTACAGATTCTCCAATTACATCTATCAATTTTAGCGGACTGCGCAATATGCAAAGCCTTCTATTAAGTTCAAACGAAGGCCTCGGCTCCCTTATTGGATTTACCGATATGACACAATTGGAAGATATCCGACTGGAACAAACCGGTTTGCAAAGCTTGGATCTGAGTACCAACAGTGGTTCTCTAAACAATTTAGTCCTAGGATCAGTTCCTTTTTTCTCTAATATGACATTTGTTAATCTAAAAAACAACAATCTCAATTACGACAATATTAACTTAAAAGCCCAAATGCGCAATCCTGATGCGGTGTGTATACAAGTAAATACTGTAGCAAGTGCCAATACAGCTGTAGCTAACGGAAATTGGGAAGTAAACGCCAATGCCAATTTCTTTAAGGTGGATTGTGGAGCGGTTTGTACTAGCTTAAATATATCAGATCCCAACCTCAGGGCTTTCTTCTTGGATAGCAGCAACGCTAGTAAAATATTAGATAGCAATGGAAATCCTATCAGCGACTTGGCAGATAATGGGGAGATTTGCAGAGAAAAAGCAGCTTTGGTGTATCAAATTAATCTCACAGGCGGCTATAACAACAAAGCTATAAGTAGCCTAGCAGGTATGGAGTCTTTTAGTAATCTTCAAGAATTGTATGCCAATGATGCGCAGATTGAAGGAATAGTAAATCTTGGGATATTTCCAAATCTAAAGATTTTTGAAGCCCAAAACAATGCCATAAGCAGTTTGCAAGTTGGTGTTAATTCCCAATTAGAAGCCATTCAAATAGCTGGACAGGGCTTTAATAGTGATGTACTATATGAAATTACTTTTCAAAACAGTTTACCTAGCCTTACTACATTGGGAGCTAGTCAAAATCGCAATCTTCTTGACTTAGATTTTCGTGTGCTCCCCAATCTCAGTTTCTTGCGTTTGGACGAAACTGGTGTAAAAATCATAGATCTGAGTTTTGTAAACAATTTAGATAATTTAGATACTAGCTACTTCAAGGATGAACAATCCGATGGAGCACTAGAAATTATAGATCTTCGCAACAATCTAGGGAACTTCAATATTGGAAACTTCCTATTGGATGCCCAAGGACATCCCAATTTGCGATGTGTACTGGTCAATGCAGGAGATTTGGCTGTTGCCCAATCCAATCTAAGTAATGGCAACTGGAAATTTGATCAGGCAGATGTCGTACGTACCTTTTGCCCTGTAGATACCAGTCCATCTATTTCATTTGTAAATGCCGATGAAAGTGGATTGGAGAACAATATCAATTTTGGCCCTAGTTTGCGTGTAGTCGGAACAGTTAACACTACCCAAACCATCAATTTGGTACTTTCTAATACAAGTACAGCCACTTTTGGCAGTGATTTTACTTCTTCTAACAACAACAGCACTATACCAATTCAAATACCAGCCGGTACCTATGATGCTAATTCTAGCTGGGACATCCAGTTATTGGATTTGGTAGAGGATATCAATTATGAAGGCAATGAACAAATCATTTATGATTTGGATGTGGGAGCAAGCAATTTCAATATAACAGGAAAAAACAGATATACCTATACTATCTTAGAAGATGATTATCGTATCGAAATATTCTCATCCGCTACTGTAAATGAAGGAGAAGATGCTATTGTTTTTGAGCTACAATTGCGCAACGACAACAACCAGGTAGTAAACAACCAGAGTGGGGCCCCCATCCCAGTACAATGGAATCATACCGGAAAGGCGATCAACGGCACCGATTATAGCATTGTAGAGAATGCTGTGTTTGGTATAAACACCAACACTACATCCATCCGCATAAAAGCAGAAGAAGATAATCTCTTTGAGAGAGAGGAATCGATTATAATAGAAGCCATTAGTACCGATTATTACAAAGTAAATTCTGCCACTATTGGAACTTCATCTATTGCGGACAATGATCATTTTATCAATATCGATAATACCCAAGAAGGCGTCGAGGGCCAACAAAATCCAAGCTTTAGAATTTTTCTCTCCGATAGCAATGGCAATATGGCCAGCAATGCCACAGGAGTTGAACTAGAATTTGAATTGGTGCTTCGTGAATTGAATGCCACTGATGCCGCTCTTATTGGTATCGATTTTGAAGATGGCATCAATGGAACTGTAGGCCTAAAAAGGATAGGTATACCAGATGGGAATGTTTCTAATTCTTTTTATGTAGGACTTATAGATGACCAAATAGATGAACAAACCGAGCGATTCGCCGTAGATTTGGAAGTGGTTCCCAATCAGGTGTTAAAAAGAAACGACAGTAGCGAAGCTATCATTATAGACAACGATAGCGATATAGATAATGATGGAATTTTGGATGCTGCGGACAATTGTCCCAATACCTACAATCCTGCACAAGAAGACCTCGACAATGATGGTAAAGGAGATGCTTGCGATACCGATATCGATGGAGATGGTGTATTAAACGATGTGGACGATTGTCCTAGAGAAATTGGAACATCGGATAACAAAGGATGTCCTCAAAATACTTCGGGTATCGATGCGAAAGATATTACTATCTTCACATTGAGCGAAACCTGTGCTGGACAAAACAACGGTAGTATACAGATTACCACTACCAACACCCAATTTAACTTTGAGATTTTACTCAACGGAACGAGCTCTGGGAATTTGTCTCTCAACCAACCAGTGACCATTGAAAACCTTGGTGCTGGTAGTTACGAAATCTGCATCAAACAAAGCAACAGCCCAAACTTTAATCCTTGTTATGGTATTCAACTAAAAGCTTTTGAAAATATAGAAGTTCAGGCGGGAGTTATTGACCTTCAAGCACAAAAAGCACAATATATTGTTGCTGGCAGTACTGTCTATACAGTGATGCGCAACGGCTTAGCACTAGAATACCACACCCAAAGTACGGCCGCCACATCTATAGATGTTCCGCTTGAAATTGGCTACAACCACATTCACATCCTTGGTCAAAGCGATTGTCAGGGTAGTTATCAGGATGCAATAGAGTTGAACAGCATGTACTACTACCCCAACCCTGTTCGCTCCACGCTATATTTGGAAGGAGCACTGTTTGACAGGGATTGTTTTATCGAAATTTTTACAATCCAAGGTACTTTAATGCAGTCTGGACAATACCAAAGTAAAAATGACCAAATCGAAATCGGCTTAGATCATTTACCTAATGGTTTTTATGTCCTTTATGGCAGCAACGCCAACAGAAAATTTAAATTGAAAATCATTAAAAACTAAAACAGATGAAACCAATATATAAAATACTAAGTACAATAGTCCTGATAAGTGGAATATATTCTTGTAGTAGCGACTTTGAACCTGTAAATGATCTAGAAAAAGTGGCCTTGCAAGCTCCTCTAGATAAACAAGAATGTTTTGGAATCATTCTCCCAAATGGCAACATTCAGGTACGCTTTCAATGGAACAATATCGATGCTAATATCACCTATAGTTTGGAATATACCAATACGAAAACCAAAGAGACCAAAGTAGTATCTACATCATCTCCTAGCATTCAAATTGAATTGGCACCTGGGGTGATGTATACATGGAAAGTAATGGCAAAAGACAGCCAAGGAAACAACAGCAATAGTGAAACCTTTAGCTTCTATACCCAGGGCTTGTCTATCCAGCATCATGTTCCCTTTCCGGCAAGTTTGGACATACAAGACAATGGTGATGGCAATGCTACACTTAGCTGGGTCGGAAGTGACTTAGACGAGGATATACAATATTACAATGTATTCTTTGGTACCCAAGACCCACCAGCAAAAATAATGGATAAAACCAACGCAAGCACTACTACAGCTGCCGTTCAATCGGGAAACACCTACATATTTATGGTACAAACCGTAGATACTCAAGGAAACTACTCGAATGCAAGTATCCGTAAGTCTTTTTAAATGACATCCAAAAAATGATAAATATTATATACGCAATATTCATTGGTTTACTTAGAACAAAACATTTTACAACAATTCTATTTGTAAAGGTTCCATAGACCATTTGCTGTCTTTTGTGTGCCTCTAATCATAGATTAGGGGCTTTTTTAGACTTTAATATTCTTTGTTGCAAATATGTAATATTCCAATTCCTATACATTTTGGACATAAAATGATTGGATAGAAATAGGTCTTCTATTTATTGGTAAAGAACTTATAAGGAAGTGCTATTTTATTTGCAGATTAAAAAAAAAGAAAGTCCTGCATCTTATAAGCTAGTTTTTCTAACTATTGGGTGTTGCATATAATTCTAAAGTCACGGTTTTATAGGATTCTATGAGATCTATACGGATATTTCCAAATAACTGCTCCAACATTTGATCCTGCAGATCAAATATAGCCGTAAGGTTCAAATTCCCTTTCAAAAGCCTCCCATAGCTGGCAAAACTTAATGATTTTTTTTTGAGAATATCCTCGGTAGATCGCAGATCATTAGGCTTCCCTTTTATAATTGCTTGTACTTTATCATTGGAATTACAAAAAGGGTATTTTTCTACAACTACCTCAAATCCAATTGGACTGCAGCCTGGCATTATTGGTAGCTGTATTTGGCTTTGGTATAGATCTTGTCCAGAAAATTGGGCCCGCAACAATAGGCTGTAAATACTCAAAAACCAGTCTCCTTCCAATTGCCTCAATAATTGTTTTTTGTTATATATATATCGATCTGCACCGTCAATTATCGTTTGTCCGTAAATGGAGTCCAGCTCCTGCACCAAGCTCGAGCGAATCTCTTTCCAGTTTTGGAGTATTTGCCGATGATTGCATACGTTTTGAATATTGGCATAATGAAAACCTAATACAACTGGGCTTATAGCCTTTTCTATAGCCATCGTTAGGTTTTCCAAAGGTCCGTTGGGTTCCTGGGCGTCTAAATAAACACCCCCACTATATAAACGCATGGTGGGATGGTTTTGGGAATTTATTTTAAAACCTGATACTTCATAGTATCGTTGATTCCGATTGCGTTTTTGATAAGGCTTTTCTTTAAAGGATATTTCATTAGTCTCCAATTCTAAACCTCCATCGGCAAGAAGTTCTGTAGAGGGCAAGATCTCCATCTCTAACTGTAGATGATAAGTCCGATTCCCTTTGCCTATATTTCTAAGTACTTCATATTGTCCAATCCATTTGGATTGCTTCTTGTTCGGATCCGCAAATAATTGTCCGTCTTTTAATCCATATCCCAATGGTGGTCCAAAAATGTGAAATACATGATCAGGTATCACATCGGATATGATATCAGACATAGGAGCATGCTGGTTGTGAAACAATACCAAATCGTTTTCGTCCACACCAATAACACTAGCCAATGCGCTTAGATCATGATCTTGTACAGGATAACGTTTTGGGTGCATATCACTTTTTATTGTAAATATAGCCAATTTCTTACCCAATAACAACATATTCTACTTGGCTACGTCAGATTTTTGGAGCAATCCACCTAGTCATTATTCACAATATTAAAATATTCTAGGATAATGAAATTAAAATATAAATCCAGATTTAAAGTATATCCTCGTTTAATGTGAACCACTATTCCATCCTAGAGAAGAACATCACTAGAATCCTAATATGCTCAAATACATTTATTTATTAAAAAAAGGTTTGGGGTTTTTTAAATCCCAAACCTTTATATGATAAAATACTCCCATAGCTGTACTAGGAGTGTGTTTTTTGTTTAGGTTAACATACCTCCATCTACATGAAGCACTTGTCCTGTTACATAAGCAGACATATCCGATGCAAGGAAAACACAGGCATTGGCCACGTCTTCTGGTGTTCCTCCTCTTTTTAGAGGAATACCATCTCTCCAACCTTGCACTACATTTTCATCTAATTTTGCGGTCATTTCTGTTTCTATAAATCCTGGTGCAATGGCATTGCAACGAATGTTTCTAGACCCGAGTTCTAAAGCTACAGATTTGGTAAATCCGAGCATACCTGCTTTGGATGCCGCATAATTGGTCTGACCAGCATTACCTTTAACCCCCACCACACTACTCATATTGATAATAGATCCTTTACGCTGTTTTAACATGGTGCGTTGTACTGCTTTGGTCATGTTAAAAACCGATTTTAGGTTTACTTCTATTACTTTATCAAAGTCATCTTCCGAAATACGCATGAGTAAATTGTCTTTGGTAATTCCGGCGTTATTTATTAGAATATCAATGCTTCCAAACCCTTTCACCACATCTTGAGCCAACTCTTGTGCCTGATTAAAATCAGCCGCGTTGGACTGAAAACCTTTGGCTTGTACTCCTAAAGCTTGTAATTCCTTTTCTAAGGCATTGGCCGCATCTACAGATGAACTATATGTAAATGCCACGTTGCAACCATGTTGTGCAAAAACTAAGGCAATTCCTCTACCAATTCCTCTACTGGCACCAGTGATAATTGCATTTTTTCCTTCTAGTAATTTCATAGAATTATAGGATATTTAGTTACTCTTGAATTTTCCAAGCAAATATATAAAACCCTTTAAACATTTATACCAATATTCTTTTTTATTCTATGCATAAAAAAACTCCCATTGCCATAAGCAATAGGAGTCTATTTGATTTGTTTTAGTCTTAAGACTTAATAGGAAGTGGTTTTTCGTAATTAAATAAATAGTCTACATCTAATTCCTGTACTTTACCTACTTTTTCCATGGCTTTTATATCCACGTCTTTTTTATTTCCTATAACCAAAAGATCGTATTTCCCGTCTTTTATATTCTCCTCATAAAACGTATATACGTCTTCTAAAGTCATGTTCTGCATAGCTTCGTATATCTGCTTGCGATTATCTTCGGTGATGCCACGTTTTTTTAATCCTTCGTAGGACCAGAAAATATCGGTTTTGTTTATTCGTTGCGCTGCCAATCTTTTCATACTCGCATCTTTAGCAGTTTTGAAATTTTCTTCGGCCTTTGGCATATTTTGCATTAAATCTAAAACAGCATCTATTGCTTCTGGCATTTTATTGGCCTGAGTACCAATATAACCATATACGTAATCTGGATCCCCTTTCTTAGAAGCACTAGAATATGCAGAAAATGCGGAATATGCTAAAGATTTAGATTCTCTTAAATCTTGAAAGAATATGGAGTTGAATCCACTACCAAAATAACTATTAAACAATCTTGCAGCTGCCATTTTACTAGGATCAAATTCTTTTCCTTTAGATAAGAACATCATCTCGGTTTGTACCATATCGTAATTCACGAAGTATACGTTTCCTCCTGTTTCTTTCTTGGCATAACTACGCTCTTCTGGATATTCTTTTAACGCGCCTGGTAGTTGATGGTGCTTTTCTACAGAAGCAATTGCTTTATCTAGATCTTTTCCGTAGTAGAAAATTCTTTGCTTGTAGTTTCTTAGATCTTTTACTAGTTCGACCAATTCTTTTGGATCCATAGCTTTTAATTCTGCAATGGTGAAAATATCTCGTAAGGGAGAATTTTCTCCGTATTGCCCGTAACTCATCAAACCACTCCACATAATGCTTCCTTTGTTTGCTTTATTATCTTCTCTTCCTTTGGCTATTTTTAAAACATATTTGTCATAGGTTTCCTGATCTGCAACTGCATTAGCCCATAAGTCTTCTAATAATACTAAACCTTTGTCTAGATTTTCTTTTAATCCAGATATGGTAACAACCGAACGATCTGCGCCTCGCCTTACACCAAACTGAATTCCGATCTTATAAAACTCTTTTTGTAATGCTTCTGGGCTATATTTCTCGGTTCCCAAATAATCTAAATACCCTACAGCCAAACCTAGTTTTTTGTTATGACGACTACCCATATCAAAAATAAAACTTAACTCTGCATAATCGTTTAAATCATTAGGAATGTAAGCAACTTCCAATCCGTTAGATTTTGTATTTTTAATTGCTTTATTATAATCTACAAACTTAGGTTGTAAGTCTGGAGATTTCATTTCGGCAAAATTATCAAAGAATGGAGATCGTTTTCCTCTGTTCAATTCTACAGGTGTTATCCCAGGATTCTTTACTTTTACTAAATCTGTGGCTTCGCCCTGTCTTTTATAAACAACTGCATAATTATTGTTATAAAACTTGTTTGCAAAATCGACTAATTCTTGTTTGGATACTTTACGCATTTTATCGAACATGCTTACTCTATCCTTCCAGTCTTGGAAATGCACAAAAGCACCAACATATTCTTGCGCTACATTGGTAGATTCTTCAAAATTTTTTATTTGTGAAAGTTTTAAATCATTAATAACTGCATCAATCATCCAATCGTCAAAATTTCCTTTTTTAATTTCTTCGATTTGTTCTACAATAAGTGCCTCTACCTCTTCTAACGTTTGGCCAGATTTGGGTGTACCATAAAAAGAGTGCATTCCATAGTCATTTAAAAACAAAGTATAACATCCGGCTCTTTGTACTAATTGTTTCTGATTTAAATTTAAATCAATTAATCCAGCAGTGCTATTACTTAACAACATGTCTATTAACTGAATTTTTACTTCATCCTCCGATCCTATTCCACTAGAACGGAAAGCCATAGTAAGCCTCTCATTTTCTGGACCATTTACCTCTCTTTTTACTATAGAAGTTAATGGTTCTTCCGTTGGTCGTTCTGGATGGGATACTTCTTTGTATTCCATTTTACCAAAGCTTTCATTAACTTTTTTAATGGTTTCATCAAACTCCAGATCCCCTACTAAGATAACCGCCATATTGTTTGGCACATAGTATTTATTAAAGTACTCATTAATAGCCACCATGGAAGGGTTTTTTAAATGTTCTGCAGTTCCAATTGTAGTTTGTTGCCCGTATGGATGCTTTGGAAACAACGCCTCGTTTAACGCAAAGGCACTTCTTCTACCATCGCTATCTTGTCCGCGATTAAATTCTTCAAATACTGCTTCTAATTCCGTATGGAAAATACGCAAAACCACCTGACTAAAGCGCTCACTTTCTAGGTGCAACCATTTATCTAAGGCATTAGAAGGAATTTTGTTTACATACACGGTTTCTTCATGCCAAGTCCATGCATTAGTACCTGTAGCACCTAGCATGCTCACCATTTTATCGTACTCATTGGCAATAGTAAGCTTAGAAGCTTCATAAGACACCTTGTCTATTTCTCTATAAATATCTTCTTTTTTACTAGGATCTATTTCTGCCTTATGCTTTTCATAGAGATCGGAAATTTTTGTTAACAAAACTTTCTCTTCTTCCCAGTTTTGGGTTCCTATTTCATCGGTACCTTTAAACACCATATGCTCTAAATAGTGTGCCAAACCAGTATTATCTTTTGGATCGTATACAGAACCTGCACGAACGGGTATAAAGGTTTGAATTTTTGGCTCTTCCGTATTTCGACTTAAATATACTTTTAGTCCATTCTCTAAAGTGTACAAACGCAATCCCGTAGGATCGTTTGTAACGGTTTCATAAACAAACCCATTGGAATCTGTATGGGATTGTACTTCGTAGCCAGTCTCTGCTTTTTTGTTTTGTTTACAACTAGTTATAAATAAGCTAATTATAGCAATTATAAATAAAGTTTTTCTCATTACGTTTTTTGAATTGGTTAGTAAAAAAAATCCATCGACTATAAATATATAGACGATGGATTACTTCTGCAATTATTTATTATATCCTTAACAGTACAAGAAAAGGATTTAAGCCATTACTTCTTTTACTTTTGCGCCAATTTTAGCAGGCGAATCTACTACGTGAATTCCACATTCACTCATAATTTTCTTTTTAGCCGCAGCAGATTCATCTGCACCACTAACGATAGCTCCAGCGTGTCCCATGGTTCTTCCTGCTGGCGCAGTTTCTCCAGCAATAAAACCGACTACAGGTTTGGTACCATTTTCTTTTATCCAATTAGCTGCTTCTATTTCTAACTGACCACCAATTTCACCAATCATTACAATACAATGTGTATCTGCATCGGCCATTAATAGTTGTACAGCTTCTTTGGTAGTTGTTCCAATTATAGGGTCCCCACCAATTCCTATGGCAGTAGTAATACCCAAGCCTTCGCGAACTACTTGGTCTGCTGCTTCATATGTAAGTGTTCCCGATTTAGAAACAATACCCACATG
>JAOXRU010000210.1 GCA_025800395.1 Flavobacteriaceae bacterium | reverse complement strand
TAAATGACAATAGAAGAAAGAATAATTTCCTTTGCCAACTTAGGGCTTGAAATTCGCAAGTTTTTGGCCTATAATAAGTCTATAACGCCCAAAAGTTCAGATTATTCTGCTTGGATGTCTTGTTTAGAGTTGGCGCAGGCGAAAAATGGTTGGTTTACACAAGAACAAGTACTGTTTGCCTTAGAATCTTGGTCTAAAGAACTTACCAAAGACTCTCTAGAGAAATGGATGTATTCTTATGCCAATTTAGAACAAACTACCCCTAAAGATGTGCTATTGGTAATGGCGGGCAATATTCCATTGGTAGGTTTCCACGACTTTCTTGCTGTGCTATTATGCAGACACCGAGCTATCGTAAAACTTTCTTCATCGGACTCTATACTCCTACCCTTTTTATTTGACCAACTAGTTAAGATTGCACCTTGGTGGAAAGACCAAGTAATATTTACACAAGACCAACGCCCAGAATTTGATGCGGTAATTGCAACTGGTAGCAATAATACCGCACGATATTTTGAATACTATTTTAACAATAAACCAAATATTATACGAAAAAACCGAAATTCGGTTGCTGTTCTCAGCGGAAAGGAAAGCAAAGAAAACTTGAAAGCTTTAGGTAAAGACATTTTTACTTATTTTGGATTAGGCTGTAGAAGTGTTTCTAAACTATACGTTCCTGAAGGGTATAGTTTTGATGCTTTTTACCAAGCCATATTCGAACCTTACCAAAACGTCTTAAAAATGGAAAAATACACCAACAATTACGATTATAATAAGGCGGTGTATCTCATGAGCGAATTTGACTTCTTAGACAATGGTTTTTTAATGGTTAAAGAAGAAAAGCAATTTGGGTCTCCGATAGCAACCTTATTTTTCGAATATTACCAATCTACAACACCTTTATCTGA
>JAOXRU010000246.1 GCA_025800395.1 Flavobacteriaceae bacterium | reverse complement strand
TTCCCTAGAGCCACTATTGCCTCTCCATTTTTCCCGGGTACAAATTGAACGCAACTCTTATAAGTTGGCTCTCCCCCATCTCCAATTCGCTTCCAAGTTTTTCCGCCATCTGTTGTAAGAACTGCGGTTCCTGTATCCAATTTTGGTTTGGTATAATCGCCGCCTACAGCAACACCTATTTTGGCGTTATAAAAGTCTAAAGAATACATACCTTGAGTGGGCAAGCCCTGTATTATAGGTGTGTTAAACACCTTCCAGTTTTTACCCTTATCTCCAGAGTAAAAAACACGAGATTGCTTACCTCCACTAGCTATCCAGGTGTGTTCTCTGTAGATGGCTATATTCGTATTGCTTGCAGCAAAAGCTGCCTCTCCTTGTGCCACTTGGGGTAGTTGGGAACAATCTATTTTGTACCAGCTATTACCTCCGTCTCTAGTAAGGATGACCGACATACAATCATTGGTAGGATCTCCCATTGCAATTCCTTCCCTATTATTCCAAAATCGCATACTATCGTAAAACACATTCTCGTGTACTTCTTCATATACTATTTTATATTGATGTGCTGCATCAATTTTATAAAGACGAGCCGGATTGGCGATAGAAAGTACAAAAGAATGGCTGGCAGTTCTAGCGATAGATCTAAAGTTTAGCAGACTACTGTCCGAAACTATTATAGGGGTGTGCTTCCACTTAGTAGAAGATATATTATATTCCCCAAAACGATTTTGGTTAGTAGCATAATACAATTTATCTCCCTTTATAGTAATTGCCCGAACTTCTAGACTTTTATCTTGCCAAAGAGGTATTACTTCAACTTGGCTAAATTCTATTGGTTGCATATGGTTTTTGCAAGCAATGGTTAAACCAATTGAACACCAAATAAGGAATGTTCTCATAAAAGTTATTTTACCAAAAATAATAGAATTTAGTTCCAAAACAATACCTTTGCGCTCCAAAAATGAAGTATTATGCGATTGCATCGAAATCTAGTGTTTGCAACTTTAGACGGTTTAGATCAAATTTTTAACG
>JAOXRU010000242.1 GCA_025800395.1 Flavobacteriaceae bacterium | reverse complement strand
GGGCAAAATCTTAGTTTAATTATCGAACAATCGGATGCTTCTAGCATGAGGGTTTCTGGTGGGGCTAATCTTGTCGAAAAATTGTACTGGGAAATCGAAGACGGGGTGTTGCACATAGAAAACACTATAGATTGCTATACATTTCGTTCCTATGACCAATTGAAGATTCATTTAAAAACGCCAACACTTAAAGAGATTCGGTCTAAAACAAGCTATCATATTCGCAGTCATGGTGTATTAACTTTTCCTGTATTAAAGGTCTTAGCAGAAGATTTTGCAGAAGGGTTTAAAGACAGTGCCACAGATGTACGTGTAGACTTGGAAATAAATAATAAAAGCTGCACGGTGGTTACCAATGGTGTGTCTAGCGTAGTGCTCCGAGGCACAACAGATCAGTGCAATATTGCGGTTGCTGCGGCAGATGCACGCATAGATGCCAAAGATTTGGAAGCAGATCGGGTTACAATATTTCATCGTGGCAGCAACGATATTTTGGTACATCCTATAAGCCTGTTGGAAGGCGAGCTGCGTAGTACAGGAAATCTTTTAGTGTACAAGCAACCAATAAGTAGCCAAGTAGTACAATTATATACAGGGAAACTTATCTTTGTAGCACAAGATTAATATATGTTTAAATGGTTTAAAGATTGGTTTAGAGCCAAAGCATCCTACGATTTTTCTACTTCTAGAGCGGAGGCAGAACCAGTTGGTCATCTACTAGAAAGTGGTCGCATACCCGGAATTTCCTACGGAATAGCAGACAAAAATAGTGTTTTGGTGCAAAAAGCCTTTGGTTTCTCTAATGTGGAAAAGGCAATGCCACTAGATCCTCAACATATTTTCCGTATTGCTAGCGTGTCTAAGCCTATAGCTGCTTTGGGACTGGGGGTTATGCTGGAAGAAGGTCTTATAGATTTACAACAATCTATTTATGAAATTATGCCAGACTATCCTTATCATGGTTACGATATTCAAGTAGGACAATTGGCTAACCATACTGCAGGAATACGTTCCTATATAGGAAAAGAGTATTTTTTAAACAAAGCGTATAGTATTCGCCAAGGTTTAGATGTTTTTAAAAACGACCCATTGTTGTTTACTCCAGGAACCTCCTATTATTACAATAGTTACGATTTTTGTGTGTTGAGTTACCTCATGGAATTACAATCTGGCATGCCTTATATAAATTGGATACAGCAAAAAGTATTACAGCCGCTACAATTAATGCAAACTGGAGAAGAGAAAGATTATCTAGATCGTCTTGTACATTTTTACACCAGAAGAGGAAGCAAGTTGAGAGACGCAATGCCTGTAAATAACTCCTATAAGCTAGCTGGAGGTGGACTAGTTTCTAATGTAAGTGATTTACTAAAATTAGGACAAGCATTGTTACAAAGCACACTGTTACAGCTAGAAACTCAAAACAAATTAACCACAGCATGTTCCTTGCCAGATGGGAGTAGTACGTATTATGGCTACGGTTTCGAAAGTAGCTCTGATGTGCTTGGAAACAAATATTTCGGTCATACAGGAAACGGTGTAGGTGGTTATGCCATCTTTAGGGTGTACCCCGATTTGGAGCGAGTAGTAAGTATTTTAGTGCATTGCACCAACCCCAGAATAGAAATCGAATTGGAAAAATTGGTTGCAAACTTGCTAGAAAATTAAAAAAGGACTATTTATTGGGGTAATTTTAAACTAGAAATAGAATGAGCGCTATTGTTCCGATGTTAAATCCACAAATAATTTTTCTAAGCTAGCATTCATACGATTAATTTGTAATGCCTTTAAGCCATTTTCTTGTGCAAAATCAAAAATTGCCGCACGTTGGTCTTCTTGGGTGTTAAAAACCAATTCGTAATGCATATCCCCTAAACTACGCACATTTGCAATATGGGTCATCCGTTTTAATAGTTGTTCTTCTACGCGGTAGTCAAACTCAACTTGTATGGTTTGTGCTTGCGAATTGCGCATTTGCTCCAAAGACTTGTCTGCAACAATTTTTCCTTTATTAATAAGAATTACG
>JAOXRU010000153.1 GCA_025800395.1 Flavobacteriaceae bacterium | reverse complement strand
ATCATTTTATTACTATTAAATATCGGATCTTTAATCTTTAGATGATCGCCATATATATTTTCAACATCTAAATTGAGAAAAACAGAATCTAGTTCTTTTTTTCTTTGATTGATTGTATTATAAATACTATCAATCTCCGTTTCATATTCGAAATTATTGTTCTTACTTAATTCTTTTTTAAGCTTTTGTAATTCTAAATCTTCAATCAAACTTCTTTTATAATAGTCATCTATCGAAGTTAAAACGGATGTTTCGCTAAATGAGTTTTTAGAAATGACCCCCGAGCAGCGTAGGGGCAAGATTGTTGAACTACGTAAACAAATAAAGCAATGATTGAATTAAGCAAGCAATTAGCCGTATTAGAAGCGATAGAAAGTACGCCTACCCCTCCCGAGTATCCGCCTATGCCAATGCCTAGAAATGGAATGATAGAATTTCCAAGGAGATAAAGGACTACCTATTAGCGGTTGGGGCGAGTTTTGAACTAGACCAAGAAAATAAGATGCCATTTACCAAGTATTTGGTACAATTGGAACAGTACGATGTATCTACGCATGGAATAAAGTATATTCAAGTTAGAGGGCTGTAATATTTTTTTAGAAAGGTCGAATCACTAAATAGTGTAGTTCAGTAACGTTTTTATGTCGTTTAAATTCGGCTTTATTTTCGTATATTAATACATTCCCAGCTTCTAGTTTGTTATAAATTTAAAATGTGAACATTGGGAGAAAAGCGTATTCGTTTGGCAGAAATGGACATTGTTGTCTATGAATCTAGGAAAGTGATTGATGTAGATATAAGATTTCGTTATCATTGGAATAAGGACTTTGATGTTCCGCCATGGACTATTGAAGAAAAACGAAAATTTCATGAGACCTACAAAGAAATTGTAGACCGAGTTTGGGGCGAATGCTATTTTTTGTCATGCGCTGGCAGCTCGGATTTTGCTAAAAGAAACAAGGGAAAAAGATGGGATCTCAACTTCAATATTTCCAATGTTCAAACGGAACACCATTGGGATGTAAAAGTAAAAAAGATAAAGCCCAATGCTTGGAAACAATCACATGTAGATTGGTGGGATAGAACCATGTATTTAGATAGCAACGATCATACCTATGTCAAGCACTTGGCGGGTGGCAAATTTTGGAAACAATTACCATCAGCCCATGAATTTGGGCATGTGATAGGAAATGTATACACCCTCGGCAATCCTGACCATGGAGACGAGTATAGACCTCGTAGTACGTATTTTTCGGGTAATAATTGGGAAAGTATCATGTCGGTGGGTATGGAATTAAGAGATAGACATGCGTTCTACATTATAGAAACTCTAAACTCGCAATACGATGATGCAATTTGGACGATTATTTAAAACAATTCTCTTACTAGGGTTGTTTTGCTTGGTAGCTTGTAAAAGCACACCACAAAATCCACCAGCCCCGCAATACTCTAAAGATTTTAGCGGCATCGATACCCTTACACTACCCCAAGCCCTAGAACGACACGGCCAACCATTTAAACGATTAAAAGAGGTGGGTCGTATGCTTGGGTATCCGCAATTCTTAGCAAGGAAATACTATGCTATGCCGAAAAGTGATACTACAACTGTTACGGTGCTAATATGGTACACTCGGCACTGTATGCCTATTACCGTATACTGGGAATCTAAAGGCGGAAAACCTGTATTTGTGGATGTGTACGATGGTGTTTCGGATTAGGTCTTTTAATCTAAAAAGCTGTAATAAAGCTGTAATGCAAGGGTTGGGGAAACTGCATTATAAAACTTTACCAACTCGTAAAACAAACTTTAGACGTTCGGGCATTAGCGGATAAGGCTTTTAGTGTAACCGAATGGGTGAGCATCAACCACGAAACATATTTGGCACTTGTGGGCATGGCTATTGATGAGGTAAACAACCCCGATGATCTTTTCGAAAAGATGAGGGAACTATTTGAGGAATTATATAACGGCAACCTATCACCTAGTAATTTTGTAACGTTGACGGATAAAGAAATTAGTGAGTTTGTTTAAAAGAGAAAAGAGGGTAAATATCACCCTCTTTCTTTTGTTCAAATTTATTGCAATACGGCAACGCATTGCATTGGTAAATATACGAATATCTACAAAGCCTAAAAAACATGTTTTTTTTAAAATGTGGGGAATATGTGGGGAAGAAACTAAAAAAATAAACCTCAACTATCTAATTTATAGACTGTTGAGGTTTTTTACTGTGGAGTCGGGGAGAATCGAACTCCCGTCCAAACAAGGCATTATATCGCTTTCTACATGCTTAGTTTTTGATTAATTTTCGTACTATAGCTGACCAAAAACCGCCTACTATAATCTTATCTTCTTAAAATTTACGCCATTATCGAAGTGCTAATAACGCTATGTTGACTTTTATGGTGCCTCAAAACCGATCGCCATCAACAAGGGCTATCGAAAGACATTTAGCTTCTGCGTCTCACGCAGCTAGGCTTGGACTTACTATAATTCAGTCGATTAAGCAGCTAAAGCGTAGTTATTCTCGCCATTTAAAAAGGTTGCATCAGCGTTTTACGAGACTAGATACATCGCTCGACATGCTTACCACACAATTTCACTCGCTGTCAAAACCAGTCGACCCCAATATGTAAAGAACTTTTTCTATATTGCTGTTTTGGGCGTATCCCACCTCTGCTAAAGCTACGGTAGGTCGGGCTATCACTAGTCGCTTTTGCAAGCCTACGCTAAAGCTCCGGTTTGCAAAGAGCTCCAACATGCCGTTCTATCCCTTACGCAAACTCCCGTTTTTAAAACAGAGCTTACAAAAATACATCAAAATATTGTAATTTTGACACCTTTCGAATAAGAAACATATTTGTTATATTCGCAACAAATACTATACCAAAAGTTATATATGAAAATCGGAATCCTACAAGAACGCAAAAACCCGCCAGATCGTCGGGTCGTATTTTCCCCTGCAGCTTGCCAAAAACTGCTACAACAGTTTCCCAATGCAAAACTTCTAGTAGAACAATCACCTATAAGGGTTTATCCAGATACTGCCTATACAGAGGCTGGTATACCCGTGGTTACAGACATAGCCGAGGCAGATGTACTCCTTGGGGTAAAAGAAGTTCCAGTAGAAGCCTTGATTCCAAATAAAAAGTACTTTTTCTTTTCGCATACAATTAAGAAACAGCCTTACAATCGTAAATTGTTGCAAGCCATATTGCAAAAGAATATCGAGTTGTACGACCATGAGGTAATTACCAATACCATGGGGCAACGTACCGTGGCTTTTGGTCGCTATGCGGGCTTAGTTGGGGCCTACAACGGTTTTAGAACCTACGGCCTCAAACATGGCATATACGATTTGCCCAAAGCAGAAACACTACCAGACTTAGACGCTTTGATTGCTGCACTACATAATATAAAAGACCATGTACCCAATATTAAAATTGTTCTTACAGGTAAGGGTAAAGTAGGTAAGGGAGCCAAAGAAATTTTAGATGCTATGGCACTAAAAGAAGTGGATGTAGATGCTTATTTGCACCTATCCTTCGATGAACCTGTTTATTGCAATATCGACGTATTAGACTACAATAAGCGAAAAGATGGTTTGCTAATTAATAACAATGATTTTTACCAAAATCCAGAAGAATACGAGTCGGATTTTATGCGTTTTGCCATGGTGTCTGATATGTATATCGCTGGGCACTTTTTTGGGGATGGCTCCCCATATATTTTTACCCGAGAAGATGCCAAGTCTACAGATTTTAAAATTAGTGTGGTGGCAGATATCTCTTGCGATATAGATGGCCCGGTTGCAACTACGGTACAATCAAGTACTATAGCCGATCCAATTTATGGTTATGATGCAAAGACCGAAACGGTGGTGGATTATAAAAGTAAGAATGCTATAGCGGTAATGGCGGTAGACAATTTACCATGCGAATTGCCAAAAGATGCTTCAGACGGATTTGGTGCAGCCTTTTTAGAATATGTGATTCCTGCCTTTTTTAATAACGATAAAGATGGCGTATTGGAGCGTGCTCGTATGACACAAAACGGAAAACTTACACCCAGATACACCTATTTGCAGGATTATGTTGAGAGCTGAAAAATCATCAGTTTCCCTACGAAAAACCTTCTAGAAACTTTTTATAAATAGTTGGGGGGTGAAAGCCTTTGTATAGACACCTTTTTTGCACCAGCATACGGCTTCTGATGGAACAACTTGGAGGAAATATCCTCTTAAAATACCAATGGCACTGTACCAAAAATACAGTCTGATTTCGTTTGTGCTGATGAATTCTTTTGCCTAGTAGACCTAGTCTTAGACTTGACTAAAAATAGAAAATAAGTAATGTAAGACTCGCCAAGGTAAATATAACATTGACCCCCATATTTTTAAATTTCCCCCAAAACATACGTACCAAATACACACTAGCAACTATGGTTGCCCATACGAGCAATATCATTTCGGGTGTTTTTAATACATAGTAGGTGTCTCCTAAGTTCCATTCAACTAGGGCTTTGGATCCTAGAACTGGGCCCGACCATATGGTGCGAACTACCGCAAATGCAACTATTAAAATAGCCATTAGCCAATACCATTCTTTTAAATACTTCATGAATCAAAAATAGAAAATATATTCTGGTATTTAGGGAATTTTTAACAATTTTAGACAAACTACACTTTTTTTTAATATTTATGATTGGAAAAAGTGATGTATTGCCTTTAGAAATGATTATTGTCATGTTTAAGATTGTGGTATGGGATTTATTGAAATAGAAAGGAAAAGAGGGCTATTTATTGGGGGTGATTTTAAACGAGAAATGGTATAACTCTTTTTTGCTCCTCTTGTTGCTAAAAAAGCAAGTCTTTGTTTTTAAATTGATTTTTTTTGTAGTTTAGATTACCACCGGCTGTGGTAACTATCTTAATTATAGAATACTATGGAAATGTATTTTCGAGAAATTCCCAAACAAAATTATTCCATTGGTGCTATAGGAGTGCTCGTGCGAATGCTAGATGGCTTGGGGTTTCGATTTTATTGGGCCACAGAAGGCTTATCAAATAAAAATTGGACATTTAGACCATCCGACCAAGCCATGTCTTTTGAGGAAACTGTGCAACATATTGCTTTTTTACATCGTTGGATCTTTTATACCGCCGATGGAAAAAGCATAGATACTAATGCTTTTAAAGATCTAAAACGACTTTCTCATCCAGATTTGTGTACAATAGCTTTGTCCGAACTCTGGGAGGCAAGAAAGTTGCTCTTGCAAAAAGACGATGCCGACTTGCAACTAATGGAATTGCGTTTAGAAAGACAAAACAATCCTCGACATGCTCCTTTTTGGAACCTCATCAATGGCCCTTTGGCGGATGCGATATATCATACGGGGCAGCTTGTTAGCTTTAGACGCACAAGTGGAAATCCAATTGCTAAAGGAGTAGATGTTTTTTTAGGTAAAAAATGGGAGCATTAAAGATTTTTTTTGTCTAGTCTTATTGGAGTACATTGCTTTTGGGCGTAGAACCAAAAGATTATAAAGGCAATACCAATAATAAATAGCCAACAAAGTGGTTGTTTTAAAGCCAGAAGACTATCAATTAATAATTGTTTGGGCTTCATCCAAATATCCCAGCTGTTGAATCGCAAAAATCTTCCAATATATACACCATAACCACACAAAAAAGGTACCGATATTTGAATGAGGACTGCTATTCTTGGCGAATATTCTTCCTGGATGCTTTTGTATACCAAGGATATACTTTGTAAACCATATTGCAGGCCCAAATACGAGAAGCCCATCAATAGGTACAAATCAAACCAATCTATGGGATTTGCTTTATAACGAAAATGTATAAAATCGGTTAAAATATAGGGAGCATTGGGAAGAAATAACAACCAGACGCCTAAGAGTAACATTTTTTTGACCCCATGTCCTTTACCTATTTTACGGATATATAGACTAATGAGGTAAGGGCAAGCGGCTAGAAACAAATTCCATACAAGTAAGCCACCAAAGTAGGGGGGATCTAAGGAAACCCTAAGGAGAAAAAGCAGACAGAAATACAGACTGCCAATGAGCAATAACGCATGACGACTAATGCGGTTGCTAATAAAAAGGAGGGAATGGGAAATATATTTTTTGAATTGCATATTCTATGGGGTTTAAATGTTGTTGTTTTTTAATGAAGGGAAATAACATATTCTTTTTAAAAGAGCATACTTGGATCCGACCCACCGAATATAATATGCTCGGTGGGCCACAGGATTCCAAGTCAAAACAACCAACCAACTATTTATTTTTGGTTTGATTTGGGACAACGGTTAGCTTGGGCTTTGCCATTCTATTTTTCTAGAAACGTACATAATGGTGGCCAGGATACTAAATAGTCCAATGCTTCCTACCAGTAAGGCATAGTTTTCTAACTGTATAATTACGAAGATGAAACTGTACAGTGCTATTAGAGATAGACTGATGAAGATTGGGAATCTCCAACTGCCTAATACCGTTTTTGAATAAAGACCGATAAGTACTATTACCGCGGTGCCTGCTATACCGTAGGCGATTCGATAAGAGCTGTGTTCTGAGATAGAAATAAGTAGGGTGTAGAACATGACTAATGCAAGTCCAATCATTAAATACTGGAAAGGATGTATATGGATTTTGCTTAGGGTTTGTATGAGGAAGAAAACCAAGAAGGTAAGAGATATTACTAGAAAACCGTATTTGGCGCTACGGGTACTTTTTTGGTATTCATCTACGGGAATTTTAAAATCTACACCATAGGCATATTCGGTTAGAGAGGGGATATTGTTGGCATAACTTTGCGGGAAAGGTCTATTTAGTTCGCCTACTTGCCATTTGGCATCGAATCCGTTTTCATTGATCTTATCGGAATTATACGGAAAGAAAGCACCGTCGAATTTGGCGGTTTTCCAAGTGGATTGTAAGCGTGTTTCTGTGTTTCTTCCTACTGGTATTATTCGAATTCGTTCACTACCATGGGTATGTAGTTGCATAGAAAACGGTACACTATTTTTTTGGAAGGTATTATGGATAGAGAAGCTAGCGGTTTGTAATTTGTTGAGATTTTGGTAGGTATGGTTTTGTTCGTCTAGAAATTGTGCTGTAAAAGGGAGTGTTTCTGCACCAAGCTTTATTTTTAAGGCACCTTTGATGCCTTTTACATTGGAGGTTTGAAAGAGTATATGCGCTTTTTCCCAAATAATGTCTTTTTCTTTGATTTCTAGCGATTCGAAATTTGGTTTTTGAAAGCTTCCATCTATTTGAAGTTTACTTTTATAAACAACGGTATTATAGATGCCTCGTTTTTTTTCTTCGGGCTGTAGGTTCCCTTCTATTTGCAATTGTTCGGGAAAGAAGTAGGCGGTTTTTTGGTGTTCTATAGATTCCATTTGGAAGCCATCTTTTTTAGTGCCAACCATTTTTTTAGTGTAGTTCTTATATGGAACAGCCAATATAGGGCCATAAATAGTAATCTGATTTCCCCATTTTTGATAGATTTCTTCTACCATAGCGGATTGTCGATGGCTTCGCTCGGATATAAGATCTTCTACAAAAACTAGTGGAATAAGTAGCAGTAAGCAAAGGGTGCCTACCATAAATAATCGGGCGGTGATAGATGTTTTTAGCCAGCTTCCTAGTACGCGTGCTGGTGTTTTAGTTTCCTGTGTCATAATTCTATGTTTTAAAAGTACTTTGAATTTCAAAGTAAATGAATAAAAATTTTTAGGGTTGTATTAATTTTTCTAGTGCTTCTATATGTTTTTTAAAAGCCTCCCTACCGGTTTTGGTGGCTCGGTATTGGGTGTTGGGCTTTTTTCCTATAAATTGTTTTTGTATTACAATATAATTTGCTTTTTCTAGTGCTTTTACGTGGCTAGCGAGGTTCCCATCGGTAACTCCCAAGAGTTGTTTTAGCATTTTAAAGTCTACTTGTTCATTTACCATGAGTATAGACATCATGCCCAATCGGATACGATGATCGAATAGTTTGTTTATGTTTTCTATCAGGCTCAAGCTGCTTTGTTTTCTTTACTGTACATCAATGTTCCGTAAAGGATATGCAAACATCCGAAACCTAATACCCAAAACCAAAAACCATAACCGGGAAATGCTGCGCAAATAAGCCCAAGTACTATTTGGCTATAGCCCAAATAGCGAATCGTGCCTAAAGTGTATTTGGAAGCATTTACCAAAGCTAATCCGTAAAAGAGTAACATTAAAGAAGCGGTTAGTCCGTAATGTTGGCTTTTTATTTTTATAAGAATATAGATGCCTCCAGCTACCATGGGAATGAGAAAATTAATTAGCAAACGTTTGCTCACTGGTGTCCACATTTGTTCTCCGTTTTTTTTAGCTTGGCGTGCACTGAGAATATAAGCAGTAAATATACTAGCCCCTGCTACCAAAGCCAATACCAAGAGCAATAGTTTAAAATAATGGCTGTGAACATAAACGATATTATCTTGGGAAAGCGTTAAGATACTACTGCGTCTGGGAAATATGTAGTAGTAACTAAATGCAGCGCCTACCAAAGCATAGATACCTGCCAATATACCCGATAGCCCACTCAAAGAAAGAAACCTAGAGGAACGATTCATCAGCTCTTTAATATGGGAAAGGTCGTTTAAATAATCCTTATTCGTCATTTTTAAAAGTACTTTGAAATACAAAGTTACTAAATTTTTGTAACAGCATAAAAATATTTTGTTGCTAAAGTATTGTTAATATTGGTGTAACAATACTATTTTACAATGTATTTATAGTTTTTCGTATGGCAACAAGATTGGTGAGGAGTTTTTCCAAATTATCTAAGTGCAACATATTGGCGCCGTCACTTTTTGCATTGGCAGGGTCAAAATGGCTTTCTATAAACAAGCCATCTACTTTGTTTACCACCCCGGCGCGTGCTATAGTTTCTATCATTTCTGGCCTACCGCCAGTTACCCCACTACTTTGGTTGGGCTGTTGCAAACTATGGGTAATGTCCAAAACTACTGGTGCGTATGCACGCATGGTAGGGATTCCTCTAAAATCTACAATCATATCTTGGTAACCAAACATGGTGCCTCTATCGGTAATCCACGCTTTATCGCTGCCTACATCTTTTACTTTCTGCACAGCATGTTGCATGGCTTCGGGGCTCATAAATTGGCCTTTTTTTAGGTTGACTACTTTGCCCGTTTTGGCTGCGGCAACCACCAAATCGGTTTGGCGAACGAGAAAGGCTGGTATTTGCAGCACATCTACATAGGCAGCGGCTTTTTCGGCATCCGATGTTTCGTGTATATCGGTAACGGTGGGCACATCAAATTCTTTGCCAACAGCCTCCAAAATTTTAAGGGCTTTTTCATCTCCTATGCCTGTAAAAGAATCGATACGTGACCTATTGGCTTTTTTAAAACTGCCTTTAAAAACATAAGGTATCTTTAAATCATCCGTAATACGAACTACTTTTTCGGCTATACGCTTGGCCATATCTTCTCCTTCTATGGCACAGGGACCGGCTAATAAAAAGAAGTTGTTGCTATCGGTATGTTTTATTTTAGGTATGCAGTTTAAGTCCATTTCGTTTCGTTTTTGGCAAAAATAACAATTAGTATGGAGTCTGTAGCCTCCAATCAAGAGTTTTATACAAGGAATATAAACAATGGGAATTTCTGTTGCTACTCGATGAGATCAAATAAGAGCCTAAAGAGTTGCTGCCTGTCCAATCATATTTTTTGGTAAACATCGAAATGGAAACCAAAAAAATGCAGCAATTATTTAGGGTGCCTTTATGGCGGGAAGAGGTTAGGGCATGATACTAAAATACAATTTCTAGCCCCAATAAAATGAGCAATAAAAACAAAAACAATCCCATACCCATAGTCACGTATACGCTGCCTTTAACTCCTGTACGCAAACAAGATCGTTGTGGGTTTTCTGGATCGAAATATACCATTAAAGGGCTTTTTTTGAGATGGTTTTCTTGTTTTTTTGCCGTGTGATAGCCTAGCTCTTGTTTATAATCGCCATAATGCCCCGAAAAATGTGCCATGCTATTGTATTCTCCTATAAATAAATGATCGGAGGGTAGATCGGTATTGGAGGTGTACACTATACCATCTATTGTATAGCGGTATTTTTTAACGACGATAAAATCGAAATTGTAACTTCCAGAGGATGCAAAATTGTTGTATAATATTTTGGTATCCAACAATTCTCCTGTGGTTGCACTCCATTTGGTGCTGTTTTTCATGAGTTTATAGGCCTTGTATCCTCTGTGAAACAACCATAATGAAAAATAAACAAATAGGGGGTAGAAAATGGTAAAAACGATCCATAGCCATAAATTACCACTGTAAAAAAAATCAAAAATTAGAGAAAGTTTAGAAAAATAAGCAATTGTGGTCATTATGGTATAATTTGGGACATTGTAAAGATGCGTAGCCAAAAAAGCTGAAATGATGCATCACCATAATAACGAAAATGTAGTACTTTTATTACAGGTAAATAAGAGCAATTACTGTTTTAAGCCAAAAAAAGCTGTAAGTCGGGAGACGAACAGCTTTTGGTGAATTTTATAAATAGGAGTTACTAGAGGTCTATGTTAATGTTGTTTGTGATAAACCAAATCATTAGTAACTCTCGTTGTGAATCGCTTTAATGGCGCGTCCACTTGGTTCATTCTGGTTTTTGAAGGATGCGTCCCACTCTAAGGCAATAGGTGTGCTGCATGCTATAGAAGGTACAGAGGGTACACAAAGTGCGGCTGCATCCGATGGAAAATGTTCTTCAAAAATAGAACGATAGTAAAACTCTTCTTTGCTGTTGGGCGTTTGTATTGGGAATTTGTATTTGGCGTTGGCCAATTGTTCATCACTTACCGCTTCTTCTACGACTTCTTTCAAAGTGTCTATCCAACTATAACCTACCCCATCGCTAAATTGTTCTTTTTGTCTCCAAGCAACTTCCTCTGGCAAATAGTTTTCAAATGCTTTACGTAAAACCCATTTTTCCATACGATCCGAAGTGATCATTTTGTCTTTTGGATTGATGCGCATGGCAACATCCATAAATTCTTTATCTAAAAATGGTACACGGCCTTCGATGCCCCAAGCTGCCAATGACTTGTTGGCGCGCAAGCAATCGTACATATGCAATTTGTCCAATTTGCGTACCGTTTCTTCATGAAAATCTTTGGCCGTAGGCGCTTTGTGAAAGTATAAATACCCGCCAAACAATTCGTCGGCGCCTTCTCCCGACAATACCATTTTGATCCCCATACTTTTTATCACTCTTGCCATTAGATACATAGGAGTGGAGGCCCTTACCGTGGTAATATCATAGGTTTCCAAATAGTAAATTACATCTTTTATAGCATCTAAGCCTTCTTGTATAGTGAATTTCACTTCGTGATGCACCGTACCAATATGTTCTGCTACTTTTTTGGCAGCAGCCAAATCTGGCGATCCTTCCAATCCGACAGAAAAGGAATGCAGTTGTGGCCACCATGCCTTAGCAGTATCTCCAGTTTCTACACGCATTTCGGCATATTTTCTAGCCAATGCGGAAGTTATAGAACTATCCAATCCTCCAGATAATAATACCCCATATGGTACATCCGACATCAATTGTCGGTGTACCGCTGCATCTAGTGCATCGTGTAAGGTATATAAGTCCGTCGAATTGTCTTTTACATTTTCATAATCCATCCAATCGCGCTCATACCATTTTACTGGTGCGTTGTCTTTGTTGGTGAGATAATGACCTGGTGGAAATAGTTCTATCTTGGTGCAATATCCTTCTAAGGCCTTCAGCTCAGAAGCAACATAAAATGTGCCGTTTTGGTCCCATCCCATGTATAAAGGAATGATCCCCATATGGTCGCGTGCAATTAGATAATCTCCTGTCTTACTATCGTAGATGGCAAAACCGAATATGCCATTGAGCATGTCTAAAAATCCATTGCCTTTTTCTCGGTATAAAGCCAAAATTACTTCGCAGTCCGAAGCGGTGAGAAAGCTGTAATTCTCTTCTAAATTTTTGCGCAAAATTTTGTGATTGTAAATCTCGCCATTGGCAGCCAAAACCAATCTTTTGTCTGCACTATACAAAGGTTGTTTTCCAGAAGCTGGATCGACTATCGCCAAACGCTCATGGGCCATAATAGCCGAACTATCACTAAAAATACCACTCCAATCTGGCCCGCGATGGCGGATGTTCTTAGACATTTCTAATATTTGAGGACGCAATGCTGTCGCTTGTTCTTTCAATTCAAAGGCACATACTATACCACACATAACTTTATGATTATAAATTATACGCAAATATGCATTCTATCACAACAATATGAAACCTTTAATGGGATTATGGTTTCAGATAAATAGTTTTTCTTCGTTTTTTATGTCGTTGTGAAATGTATTTTTTATATTTTGTCGGAAAATACTAATGAATTGTAAGTTTCGATTTTTTTAGCGTACAAAGATCTTGTATATTTATTCAAAGAGAAAGAGGAAAAACGGTACTTGAGAATCTAAAACCAGCATCTTCTTTCTGTAATCTTTTAACCTAAATAAAACATTTAAAATGAAAAACTTTTTTTTAATTGCAAGCTTGGTTTTTGCTTTTGTGATCACTACCAATGTTCAAGCGCAAAAATTCCCAGGATTGGATAAAAGTCCTGTAGATATAGCTACCTATCCGGCAAGTTATAAAGTGTCGGAAAAAATGGTAAAAGTAGTGTATGGTCGTCCACAACTCAAAGGAAGAACTATTGGTAAAGATTTGGCTAAGTTTGGAAAAGTTTGGCGCACTGGTGCCAACGAAGCAGCGGAAATCACTTTTTATACCGATGTGGTTTTTGGTGGCAAAAAAGTAACAAAGGGAACGTATAGCTTGTTTACTATTCCAAATGCAGATTCTTGGACGATTATCCTCAACAAAAACCTCAACCAATGGGGGGCTTATGCTTATGATGAAAAAGCGGATGTAGTAAGAGTAGATGTAGAATCAAAAACTGCTGGAAAAAAAATAGAGGCATTTGCTATTGCCTTCGATGACAATGGAAGTATGCATATGGCATGGGGGAAAACTAGAGTAGTAGTTGCCATAACCAAATAAAATTTTGTGGTCTTATACAGATCAAAAAAAGCGCATTTTTCGAAAAATGCGCTTTTTTCGATTTTAACAAATGTAATATTAGAAGTTATCACTAGTGCCTCCTACCTTTTTTCCGTGTACAAAGGTTCCCAGTACTTTGGTGTTTGGAATGCTTGCTGGATTGGCTACCATAATATCCTGATCTAGGATGATGAAATCGGCAAATTTACCCACTTCTATACTTCCCTTCTCGTTTTCTTCAAAATTGGAGTATGCGGCCCAAATGGTCATACCTCTTAGGGTCTCTTCTCTGCTCAGGGCATCTTTCATTTGAAATCCTCCTTTTGGATAGCCTGCTGTGTCTTGCCTTGCTATGGCAGCATAAAAGGTGAGAAATGGACTCACACGTTCTACTGGGAAATCGGTGCCTAGGGCCAATATACCAGCCTTCTCCAATAAGGTTTTGTATGCATAGGCTCCTTGTACTCTTTCTTCTCCCAAGCGTTCTGCCGCCCAATACATGTCCGAAGTGGCATGAGTTGGTTGTACAGAGGGTATGATGCCTTTTTTAAAATAATCGAAATCTGTTCCAGTGATTACCTGTGCGTGTTCTACTTTCCATCGGGGATCTTTTTTTGCTGCTATGGCTTTGGTATACGCCCGCAATACGGCCACATTGGCACTATCACCTATGGCATGGGTGTTCATCTGAAAATCGGCTGCTGCAATACGCTGCGCCAATTCATCCAACTCTTCGGCTGTAGTGATCATTGCTCCAAAATGATGATGTCTGTCGCTATAACTCTCTTTTAAAGCCGCGCCCCTAGAGCCAAGGGCGCCGTCGGCATATACTTTTACCGAACGTACATTGAGATAATCTGTTTTTATTTTTCCTCTTTTTAAAAAATAATCTAGGTTTTGAGGACTGTTGCTTACCATGGCATATATACGCATCTGTAAGGCACCGGCTTGCTGCAAACTGTCGATAAGTAAAATACTTTCCTTAGATAATCCAGCGTCGTTTACCGTGGTGAGTCCGTAGTCGAAGCATATTTTTTGTGCATCTTGCAATGCCCGTATAAGTGTTTCTTTAGAATTTGTAGGACGTATAGATTCAATTCTATCCATGGGGCCATCGATGAGAATACCTGTGAGTTGCCCATCTATTTGCTCAATATATCCATCTGTAGCTTCGGAGTGGATGGTGATCTTTGCCAAATCTAGTGCCTTCTGATTTACCAAGTAGGCGTGTCCGTCTATTCTTTCTAGCGCTACTGGGATGTCGGGGAAAAGAAGGTCTAATTTCAACTTGTTTGGAAAATTCTTGTCTTCCCAATCGTTCTGATCCCAACCTCTACCATAAACAAATGATGAAGGATTGGATTTTTGAAAAGCAACTACTTTTTCTAATACTTCATCCATACTCTTGGTGCCAACCAAATCTACCGTTTGTTGGTTCATTCCCAAACCTAGAAAATGACAATGGGCATCTATAAAACCCGGATAGACTGGATTGCCAGCCAAATCGTGAATATTATTTGTTTGGAATTTGGAAGTGATTTCTTCCTTGCTGCCAACTCCAACAAATTTGCCATCTTTGATTGCAATTGCTTCTGCCGTTTCAAAGTTTGGATTTACAGTGTACACTTTGGCATTGGTCAATATTAAATCTACTTTCTCTTTTTGGGCACAAGCAGTAAACAATAGTATGGTGGCTAGGAGTAGTTTTTTCATTTCAAGATGTTATTTTAATTCTAAAAACGAATATACGATAATGAAGTCATTTCAAAAAAAATGAAGCTCATAGAAGACCCAAGATACCCCTTATTATATTGTGGACTTGTATCGTATGGATATCGGATATGCATGTGATTTTTGTAAGAAATAGCTTTTTAATTTGCGGGTTGTTTTTTAAATTTAGCCAGTAAAATATTTTTATATGTACAGAAAGTTTGTTTTTGTTTTGATCGCTTGCACTTTTATCGCTATTTCGTGCAAGAGCGATAGAAAGGATTTGGAAATCCAGAAAGTTGAGGGGTATTTTAGCAAAAATGATGTTGAATATATATCCGATGTGATCTATGTTTTGCCAAAAAATCTGGCTGAATTTGAAGCTTACTTTGGTTCGGCTGCTACTTTAAACTATCAACCAGATCCGGTGGATTTTGAGAATTATAAAATCGCTTGTGTTTTGGTAGAACCGAATCATGCCACAAAAAAAATTGAAATCACGCATATTTCACATCTTGGTAAAACGGTATTTATAGATGCAAAAATTGATTTAGGGAAAGAACAGCGTTTTAAAACTTCGGCTTCTGCCATAGTAAAACTGCCCAAAAACACCAAAAAGGTGGTATTCACAGCCGATGGGGATACGGTGGAAATGACCTATTAAAAACCTGCATAAAGATAGCATGAGAAGTGTCTATCTAGAACTAAATAGTGGTTTTGTATAAATAAATTATATCGAACTCACGTTAATTTATAAATCAAACTTGTATACCGCACCTGCCAATATCTGGAATCCTTGTACTTTATAGTCTTTCCAACGTGTTTGGGTGTTGTCGCTGATATTGTTGGCTCTTGCAAATATGCTCAAACGATCATTGAAACGGTATCCCAAATGTGCATTGGCATCAAAATAAGCATCTACTGCACGCACTGGATTTGGATTGACTAGTGTAAATGCGTTTACATCCAATTCGTCTCTTTCTCCAACAAAAAAGATATTGGCGCCAGCAAACCAGTGTTTGCCCAGTTGATAATCCGCAAAAACATTGGCTTTTAAATTTGGAAGATTCCAAGCTGGTAAATCATCGACGGTTCTATAATTTGCAAAAGCCGCTTGGACTTCTAAGGTAAAATTACTGCTTACGTCAAACTGTAGGCTACCGCTTATTTCCAAAGTTTTTAGATTGTTGTATACGATTTCAAATGCATTACCATAGGCGTAGTCGGCTCCATTGATAAGATTTACATTTGGGGTTTTTCTAAAAAAAGCAAAATCGTCGGTAACTGCATAGGAACCGCGAATATCGTATGCCAAATTGGCCAATAACTTTCCTTTCAGACCAATATAGCCAGTGTGTTTGTTGTTGGATGGGCGGATGTCTAGTATAGGGGCTACAAAAGGGTTTTCATCCGCCAAATCGGCATAACTATTTTGTTTTAGTCCCCCTTCTACCCCCGCATAAGCGGTTAGCAATTCTTCGAGTAGACGATAGGATGCTTTTACTTGTGGATAGAGATAGAATTGGTTTTCATCATTTTCCATATCCATGCCATAGGTAAGCGTGGCTCCTAGTTCGAGGGTGAGATCATCGCGCAATACCAGCAGGCTAGGGGTGATACTTCCTTGCAAATAACTGTAATTTACCTTGTCGGCATTGAGTAGACTTCTATCAAAAGATCCACCGACATAATCGATATCTAGATCTACGCTTATTTCTTCGCCTGCGATGGGTGCCAAGAATTTAGGAGCAAATACGCCCCGATTTTCTGCAGAACTGTGTTTGTCCCAAAATCGCTTTAACCACAGCTCTCCTCCTTTAAAAAGAGCATCCTCCATAGCAATATACCCCTTGGTGTAAATACCGTAAAAAGTGTGTTTGGGGTCTATTCCGGCTATTTGGGCATCCGAAAAGGTATTGCTGGGAATACCGTACCAGTTGTATACATCGTGATCGATTATGGCCTCGGCTCCCCATTCGGTATAGCGGTTTTTCTTGTTATAAAAAATATCTGCTTTGGTGTTTAAAAAACGATTGTCGAGACTCACCTCTTCGATGTCTCCGTGTAAGGAAGTGTGGTTGAATCCAATATCGAGCTTTTCGTCTCTACTAATGGCTTTGCTGGTATAGAAATCGAACAATACCGTACTATACATTCCAAGACCTAGTGAGGCTGAAGAATTGTATATGATGTCTCTTTTTTGCTTTTGTAATACGGAAGCCTTCCCTTTGGCGGGTGTAAAGGTAGAGGCCACAGGTACGGAGTAAATGCTGTATTTTACTAGGCGTTTTCGCAAGGTAACCGAATCGTTGATAGTCGGCAATTGTTTTATTTTAAATGCAGCAGGTATGCTGGCCTTATATGACTTTACCACATCCACAACCGATGTGCCAATCTTATCTTTGTCTTCCTCTTGTGCCCATAGGCTAGAAACACTTAGGCTAAATAAAAACAGGTATATATGGAATTTTTTCATTTCATTTTCATCTTTAATGTTGCACTAATCATTTGGGTTTACCGAAGCATTGGTTTTTGCTTCTTTTGCTTTGATGCGCTTCATTTCTGATTGGGCCTCTGCTACGATATTGGAATATTCCCCAAAATTGGAAATAACGCTCTCCAATATATAGGTGGCTTGGAAAGCATCGCCTAAGGCATCAAAATTTTTGGCCATAATCACCAAGCCTTTTGCGCTAAACTCTTTGTGTGCACCGTAGTCCTTCACTAGTTTCTGAAGGCTGCTATTGGAAGCTTCGTGTTTGCCCGCTTTGTTTTCGAAATAGGCTCGGAAGTACAAGGCCTCTGCTACTAAAGCGCCACTTGCAATTTTTTCTACCTTAGAATATGCGTTTTTGGCCTTAGTATGGTTGTTGGTTTGCATCGCAGAACGAGCAATCATAATCCAGGCATCACTTCGTATTCTGTCATCTATATTGGGGTTTGCCAATACTTTGTCGGCATAAGCTAGGGTATTGGCGTAGTTTTTACTCTCAAAATACCCTTTCATAAGGTTGGACTGGGCAAAGGTAACATTCTGCTGGTGTTGTGCTTCTTTTTCCAATCGTACCAATATGGGTTTTGCGGCTAAGAAATTGTTTTGATGGATTTCGGCTAATCTTACCAAAGCTTGTTCTGTAAAGTTGTTGTTGCTTTGGCGGATAATGGTCTCATACAATGGAATGGCTTGCTGGTTTTCTTTTGCAGCAAAATAGATTTCTGCTAAATAAAAATTGGCTTTCAACGCATGCGCACCATTGGGGTAAGTCTTTAGATAACTGCGAAATCCTTTCTTGGCGGCTAAAGTCTTTTCTTGTAAATAATTTTTTTCTGCTGCTTCAAAACTAGCATTGTCTAGTTCGCTATCCGAAACCTCTACAAAATCGAGGTTTTTTACCCAGTTTGCGTATTCGTCTACACGACCGGTATCTACATAAATGAGTTTGGCAGAAGATACGGCCTGAATGGCTTCGCTGCTTTTTGGGTATTTGGAAACTACAGTTTTAAATTTTCGAAGTGCCGCATCGTTGTTTCCTGCATTGTAGTGTACCAAGCCTTGACGCAACATAGCTTTTGGTGTAAAACTACTCATGCGGTATTTCTCTATAAGTCGATCATAGGTTTGCAAAGCCCGATCTTCTTTGTTGGCTTTAACATAACTATTTCCCAATTCGTATAAAGCATCATCGGCCAATCTAGATCTTGGGAATTTTTTGGAGAAACTCTCTAAGGCTTCTATTTTTTTGTTATTGCGATTTACAAAGCCGTAGCTCAATGCTTTTTGATAATAGGCATAATCTCTAAAGCTGCCTTTTTGCGCAATCACTTTGTTGTAGGCTTCCATGGCAGGCCAGTATTTACCCGATACAAATAAGGCGTCTCCCATGCGCAAATAGCTATCGTGCTTTCTGGCTGTTTCGGCACTGCTTTGCTTGGTGTATGCTTCAAAATAGGGAGCTGCTGACTCGTATTGTTTGCGCTGGAAATAGGCGTAGCCTATATGGTAATTCCAATTGTCGTATTCTGGGCATTGCTTCGCCAATGGGTTGGTAGCAAATTGTTTGTAGTCCAATATGGCTTCATCAAAATTTCCAGAAGCATATTCGGTTTCGGCCTTCCAATAGGTGCTGCGTGCAGTGTATATAGGGTCTTTTCCTTCTTTGGCGGATTTTTCGAAATATGTGAGTGCCGCTGGATAATCCGATTCGTTGTATAGTTCTACTGCTCTGTAAAAAGCTACTTTTTGGTAGGTAGTCTTGCTGCTGTAACTGCTGTTTTTTTCCAACAATTCTAAAGCTGCTTCATAGTTTTTGGAAGTCAAATAAGAGTCTACCAATAGCTCTTGTATTTCTTGTTTGTACTGGCTATTTGGGTAGGCTTTTAGGTAGTTGGTGAGCACTTGGGGCACAGATTCGTATGCGTTTCCTACTTCATAGCTCAAGCGTGCATAATTTAGTGCGGCATCTTCTTTTATGGCTTTACTAAAATCCATCTGAGAGGCATTGCGAAAGGCATGTAGTGCTTCCGATTTTTTATCTAGTTTGAGATAGCATTCTGCCAAATGATAGTAAGCGTTTTGTGTTACCCTATTTTGACCACCAACTATTTTGTTGAAGGAAGTAACGGCCTTAGAATAATCGCCTTGTTGGTAATAACTGTAGCCAAGTAGGTAGTGATCGGTATTGTTCCACTTTCCTTTTCGACCTCTATATTTGCTCAAATGTGGAATGGCTTGGTCGTATTGTTTGAGATTGAAATAGGACTCTCCAATGATTTTATGTAATTCGGAAGTTTCGTTGCGATCCGATTGTTGTAGTTGGGGTTTGGCTAAGGCGATTGCCTGTTTGAATTTCCCTAACTTAAAATTCATATCTGCCTTATAGTAGGGAAGTTTGTCGTTGCCGATTTTTTGATCCGCTATTTGATCAAATTTTTCGTTGGCTGCGTCATAATCATCTTTTTGATAAGCCATATATCCCAAATAGTATTTGGCTTGTGAGCCATACTTCTTGCTATCGGAGATGCGTTCAAAATATTTGGAGGATTGGTTGTATTTTTTGGTGCTAAATAAAGCATAGGCCTTATTGAAATGGAATGTCTCCAATTGGCCACCGGTCAACGATCGCTCCGATACTTTTTTGTACCATTTCAAACTATGGGCATATTTTCCAATAGCGAAATAATAATCGGCCACATCTTTAAAGGCAGTGTTTCTCTTTGTGGAAGTGGGATAGCGCTCTACAAAAGCTTCCATGCGCTTATCTGCCCCCATTTGATTGAGGCGTATAGCTGCATTGGCTGCATAATAAGCGCAATTGGCCTCAACCTCTTGGTCGTTGCTAGTGGATTTTACTTTTTCAAATAAGGTCTGAGATGCTTGGTACTGTTTGTTGTTATACAAAGCCAAGGCTTCTTGATAGAGCTTCTGATCGTGGACATAGATGTCCGAGACCTGTGCCAACATAGGATTGCTGACTGCCATCAAGAGAATAAAAAACCATTTTTGCATAGTGTTCGAGTTTGATTTAATGAAATTGAAAAACAATTAATTAGTTTCTAATTCCTGGTTTATGCTATTCTTTTTGAATTTTATAACGAAAAAATGAACTAATAATTATATTTTTGATAAGATTTTACGCAATAAAGATGCCAAACCATCTAAAAAAGGTTGAAAATGCGTAAATAGTAAAATCGAATTATAAATTTCTACTTCGATTTAGATTGTAGTTTTTGTTAGGGATGTTTTGAATATGAGCGAATCTGTATTGGCGTTTAAAGACGCAGCTATTTATCAAGGGGAAAATTTGGTTTTAAATAACTGTACGCTCCGTATAGAAAAGGGAGAGTTTGTTTACCTTATTGGTAAGACAGGAAGTGGAAAAAGTAGTTTCCTGAAAACATTGTATGGCGATATACCTCTACAAAAAGGGGAGGGGCAGGTAGTTGGTTTTGATTTAAAGCAACTCAAGGAAAAAGAAATTCCATTTTTGCGACGACGACTTGGAATCGTTTTTCAGGATTTTAAATTACTGATCGATCGCAATGTGAATGACAATTTAGAGTTTGTGTTGCGGGCTACTGGTATCGTCGATAAGAAAGACATACAATCCAAGATCGAAGAAGTATTACAAAAAGTTGGGATGCAAGCCAAGGGTTTTAAGTTTCCGCATGAACTTTCTGGTGGGGAGCAACAAAGAATTGCAATAGCCAGGGCATTACTCAACGATCCAGAATTGATTTTAGCAGATGAACCAACTGGAAATCTCGATCCGCAAACCAGTAAGGAAGTGATGGAAGTGCTACTCGAAATCAATAAGAATGGTCGAACGATTTTGATGGCTACACACGATTATGCGCTTTTATTGAAATTTCCGTCCAAAACTCTAAAATGCGACGATAGTAGAATTTTTGAAGTAGTGCAAAAAGAGGTATAACTTTCCTTGCTTTTTCTAAGATTGGCACAAGACTTTATTTTTTTGTTTTGATTTTGCTTCAAATCATCTGTGGTTTGCAATAATTTTTTCTCAACCTAGCTTACAGGTTTGGGTTGCGTTGTAAATAACGTGAGTTCAATATAAATTATCTTCACAGAAGCCTTATAAATTACCTGAGTTCGATATAAATTATCTTCACAGAAGCCTTATAAATAGTGAGATTTGGATTAAAAAGGCGCAGGTTAAACCCTTAATTCAAGGCTTTTTGGGACAAAGATTGCTGTTTATAAGGCTTTCTATAGATTCATTTTGTCTTTCCTTATGCGTCGTTGTGATCTTTT
>JAOXRU010000134.1 GCA_025800395.1 Flavobacteriaceae bacterium | reverse complement strand
ATCAGATAAAGCTGAGAAAACTAATGGGTTTATTTTTTTTCTAGACTGGGTATAAGCACTGCTTGTGAATAGTTTTACTGGAGAACAAGAGACCTCTTCTAGTTTTTCTACAAAATTATGTATTTCAATTACTAGGCTTTTTCTTAAAAAGTTCAGCATAAAAATTAGCGTATTTGTAAAAGTTAGTTTTCTATTACGAATAAAGTCTTTTTCTGAAACTCTAAACTTACATTTAAGTTCTTCGGAAAATAGTGTTCGAGATATAATTTTGAGAATTTCTTGCGAAGTTTTTTTTGCATAATAACTATCTGAATGATAGTATAATATACGAAAAAAACACATAAAAAACAACAGTAAATTACTGAAATACAGCAAAATAACATGTTAACTTAATGACATTGAGCTAATGCAATGCTTCAAATTTTTGTCTCGAACTTTGTCTTTTTACTTTTAAAATCTACTATGAACTTTGTCTTTTTACTTTTAAAATCTACTATGGTTCCCGCACGAATCCTTTCGTGTGGTGGCATTTTATATTCATTTAGCTATAAAGAAAAAAACCCTCTATTTCTTTTAAGGGCATTTTAAAATAGAAATGGTATAACTTCTATGGTTTAAGCGAATTCTAGGAAGATCAGTGATTTTCTCTGATCTGTGTATATACTACTTGATTTTGGTTTTCCGGTTCCAATAATTGTATTTGATCCAAAATCCGCATCAACAACAATCGCATCATTCGTTTATTGAGAGCAGAGGAATTTTGCGTATAAGCCAAGTATTCCTCTAAGGTAAATTGTCCAATAATCATTCCTTTAAGAACATTGCGGTATTTGATGTCTCTCTGGATAACATTTTCTATATACAATTGTTTTTTGTCTGTTGGAAGATTGTAATATACGCTTTTGTGTTTTTTGATATAGTTTTTAAAACTGGCAATCAACAATTCGTTTTGTAACTTTAATATAGGTCGAAGTACTTTATTTTGAAAAAGCTCTTCTGGGGTAGAGTGGGCCAAAATCGTTGTAGTTTTACAGTCGGGGCGTTGCTGTAAAATTTTCTCTGTTCTTGGTGTCATGCTATTAATTTTCTATAAAATTACCAGATTTCATGTAAATATTGGGTTAAAAATCGAATTACTTATTCACATTTAGTTGTTAATTATTTGGTTTATATTGCTATGCTCTTTATAAAAACAGAAACAAGTTCTAGCTAATACCATTTGCCATTTGAAATTACTGGTAAAAATACAAACATTAGGTACGGGGCTCCAAACTTGAACTAAGACTTTTAATACTCTAAAAAAAAACCGCCCTAATTGGGCGGTTTATATTAATTAATGCTTTAAGTTTAAAATTTTTTCTACTTTTTTAAAAAAGATTTTTTTGTAATCACCTCATTTGGCGCTATTTGGTTTTTATTTGCCCATTTTGTTAGTTTCGCAAATTCTTTATTGATAATTTTGGAATATGCTATTTTAGAATTGTTGAACCTATTTTCGATCAAACGGATATTTTCCATATCTGTAAACGAAGGGACTTCATGACTAGATGCCACTTTGGAATAGATCTGGGCCATTTTTTCTCTTAATTCTGGTTCGGCACTTCCTACATAATTATCTCCACTAGTAATCACCAAGCTTTTCTTTAGTGTAGAGAGCTTTTGGATAACAGCCTTAGCCATTTTGCTAGATTTTTTATGGGATTGTTCCAATTTCTCGGCATAGGCAATATTGGCATCCAACTCGTGAACCATATAAGCCAAATCCTCCACCATATCATATAGTTTCATAGTGATCTCATTTTTCTTCTGTCGATCGGAAGTATTTAGAGTTGATTTTTTGTCATAGATGACCTCAATCGGGTGGGTGTAGGTTTTTTTGCCTTTGGTCAGTACTACAGTATATTTTCCAGCAGCTACTTTTGGGGCAGTAAACCCATCAAAACTCAAAGTCTTCGCTTTTGCCATTTTTGGTATTGGCCGAACAAAACTCCAATTTACGATATTTATTCCTTTCGATTTACCTGGATTCAGATCTATTACTTTTTTGCCATTTTCATCTTCTATATGCATGGTCATTTTTCCAAATGTATGTCTCTTTTTCAGGTAATATACGATCTTACCATTACTGGATTTATTTGGCCCCACAAATTGTAATTCGGTGCTTCCTCCTCCAAAACCGCTACTTTCCTTCATCTCCATCGGTTTGTTATCAAAGAAATATACATTTTTATTGAGGATTTCTTGATTTAGAGCACGAAGGGGACTAATATCATCTAGGATAATTACTCCTCTACCATGAGTAGCCATTACCAAGTCATTTGTTTTTTCTTGTAGAGTAAGATGATGCACAGCTGTTGAAGGCATATTGTTGGTAAATTTACTCCAATTTTTCCCTCCATCTATGGTGATATACAATCCCATTTCTGTTCCTAGAAATAGCAGGTTTTCATTCACATAATCCTCTTGTATACTTCTTGTAAAACTCTTCACATCATCTGAAATGATAGATTTCCAGGTTTTTCCGTAATCCGTTGTTTTGTATGCATATGCATTCTTATCGTTGGTGGTATGTCCGTCAAAAACAGCATAAGCAGTACCTTCGTTATGCACACTTGCTTCGATATGGTAGCACCAGGTATTGGCTGGCAGATCGGGAATGTTGGTTACAGTGTTTGTCCAAGTTTTACCACCGTCCTTGGTAATTTGCACATTCCCATCATCTGTACCAACCCATATTACTTTTTCATTTAAAGGGGATTCGGTTATCGTGAAAATCGTACAGTGGTTTTCTGCTCCTGAATTGTCCTTGGATAATCCCCCGGATTGATCTTGCTGTTGCTTTTTTGGATCATTGGTAGTTAAATCAGGAGATATTTTTGTCCAAGTATTCCCCATATCGTTGGAAATGTGTACAAATTGGGTTCCCATATACAAGCGATCTGGTTGGTGCTTGCTGGTTGTCATTGGAGGATTCCAATTGAAACGAAGTTTAGGATCTCCTTTGGTTGCTAAAGGCTGAATGGTTTTGGTGGTATGCCTTTCCATATCGTATCTCCATACATTCTCTGCTCCTTGCATTTCCGAATACAAGATCTTTTTGGTTGGGTGTGGATACACGCGAAAACCATCTCCTGCACCTACGCTATTCCAGTCTCTAGCTTCTATACCTCCTGGGGAGGAAGAAGGGCCATACCAAGACCCGTTGTCTTGCAATCCACCATATATATTGTAAGGTTCTTGGTTGTCAACTGTCACGTGATAAAATTGAGAGACGGGCATATTGCTCACAATTTCCATGGTAGTTCCTCCATTCCAAGAACGATATACACCACCATCTGTAGCTGCATACATTCTATCGGAATCTTTGATGTCGAATGCGATATCATGTATGTCGGAATGCATGCTTCCCAAATTTTTAAAGGTTTTACCTCCATCTCTAGATATGGAACCACTCAAACCACCTTTAACCACTACATCTGGATTTCGAGGATCTATGGTAATGCGTGAGAAGTAAAAAGGTCGTACGACCAATTCGAAGTCATTGTTGAGATGCTTCCACGATTTTCCAGCGTCATCGGAGCGATATAAGCCTTTGTCTGAATCCTTTTTAGATTCCACAACGGCATACAGTATATTGGAATTGGATGGGGCTACTGCAAATGCAAAGCGGCCCAATTTCCCTTTTGGGAATCCGTTGTGAATCTTATTCCAGGTTTTTCCGCCATCTGTGGATTTGTATAATGCAGAATGATCTCCTCCTGAGTTAAAACTCCAGCCTGTTCTTCTAAATTCCCAAAAAGCGGCGTAAAGAATATTGCTATTGTTTGGATCCATAACTAAATCCGAACAACCTGTGGTTTGATCTACATAGAGAATTTTGTTCCAAGTTTTTCCAGCATCTATAGTTTTGTATACCCCTCTTTCTTCAGAATCTCCCCATAAGGCCCCAAGTACTCCAATGTAAATTTCGTTGCTGTTTTTGGGGTTGATTTGAATAGATGCAATACGATCTGAGTGCTCAAAGCCAATTTTATTCCATGTTTGTCCACCGTCTTTGGTGCGGTACAAACCATCACCAACAGAGGTACTGTTTCGTGTCCATGTTTCTCCAGTTCCAACCCACACGGTATTATCTGGATCGTTTGGATCGATGGCGATAGTTCCGATGGATTGGCAATAATCATCAAATATGGAATTGAAAGTGGCTCCACCATCGTTGGTTTTCCATACACCCCCGCCAGCGGTTCCAGCATATAAAATCCTGCTATTTGTGGGGTGCGTTTCTAAATCGGTTATTCTCCCACTCATCAGAGCTGGGCCAATTTGTCGTGCTTGTAAAGCACCAAAAAGTTGTTTTCCTTTTAAAACAATGGGTTTTTGTTGTGCATTATGGCTGTGTATTACCATAAGACAAAAACCTATCATTAAATATAGTTTTTTCATATTTGGTTGGTTTTAGAATTGAAAATGCCCTAAGGAATTCTTAGGGCATTTTGATGTAGTTATTATTTGTCTGAAGTTGCTTCCTCTTCTGGCATTTTAAAGATGGCATCATCTACTTCTGGGTTTAAGCTCAAAGATTGCAGCGTAATGGTTTGTCCTCCTGGTAGTCCTTTTACGCCAACTTCGGTTGAAAACGGGAAGTATATTCCATCTACCTCTTGATAATCGCTAAGTTTGGTTTGGCTTACTTTCCCTTTGGCAGGTCCCATACTTATATTGCTTTCGACTACTATAGGAACAAAATTCTCTGTATCAAAATAGTAAAATACAATACTTGGTTCCTCTTTGCCATCTACGGTAACTGGTTCTTTCGTTAGTTTTATTTTAAAAGTTTCTGTACCTTCTATAGTTTCTTTTCCAACTAATTCAACCTGGTATCCTTTTTCGTTATAGTTTAAAAAGGGTGTAATAAAATCATTAATTTCTAACTTGAAGTTCTCCGTAGTTTCCGTATCAGAGGCTTCTGCTTTCTTGGTCATGATATTGGTGTTCCATAAAACCGAGCCATCAAAAACGCCTTGTTTGATAGATTGCCCCTGCACCGTGGCTTCAGACATTTGTCTACCATCTTTTAATTGAATAAAGTAAATAGGAATATCCATTCCTTGCATTTTCATATTTGCTTGGAAGGTCATTCCTTCTATTTTAGAAATGGCTTCTTTCCCTCCAATATTTTCTAAATAATTATCAATAATTTCTCCTGTAGTTTGGGCTTGCGCGTTAAAACTGATTAATCCTATTAATAGGAATACTAAGTGTCTCATTTTTTTCATTTTTTGTAAATTATTTTGATACTTTTAATAAATTAAATTGTTTTTGTAAATCTGATGATTATTAGTTTGCATATAAACTAAAATGTTACAAATTTTAATTTTTTTTTTAAAAACCAAGAATAACAATATAAAAATTGACTATTTGTACGCTAAATTAAGAGACTATATTCTTATTGAATCCGATAAAATGCAATTTTAGCCGATGAAACGCCTAATGGTTTTTTATATACATACAAAATACGATATTTCACAACAATAAAAAGGCTTGTGGTAACATTTTATTGTTAGATTATTTTATTTCTATGAATTTAGATTAAAATCTAACTATTTTGACAAAACCCAGTGTACTAAAACAGCTAGATGCGTTAGCATTATCCATTTCAGATCTTTCCCCAAACAAAGCTTTGTTAGGTAAAGTACAACAAATACGTAAAGAGGTTGAAAATTGTATAGAATGGAATAGAGATACCAGTTATTTCAAAGACAATGATAAACTAAAACGATCTATAAGCAATTACAAGCGTATTCTCAACAATGTGCAATGCTCCATTATTATACATGATTTAAATGGAAAAATGATGGAATTTAATCATTTTTTCGGCAAAGAGGTAGGGTATAAACTTTCTGAACTAAGAGGAAGAAACTTGGAAGATTTTTTAGATCCCAATTATAAACAAGCCTTTCCAGGGTATTTGGAAAAACTGAAGAAAAACAGCTTAGATACTGGGGTAATGCCTTTTTTGTCTAAAGTAGGGGAAGTCATTTATATGCGTTATAGAAACATATTGGTAAAAGAGACCAATAAAGCACCTCATATTTTGTGTTTTGCATTTAATGACACTCCCAAAATAATGATGCACAAAAAGCTCCTTAAGTCACAGTTTGCATTGTCTAAAGCGGTGAAGGCAAAGGATAGGTTTATAGCCAATATTAGCCATGAAATACGGACACCACTAAATGGCATTATAGGCTTTACAGAATTGTTGTTGGAAGATGGGGCTCTACATACCCATAATTCTTATGTAGAAATGATAAATGGGGCTTCTAAAACCCTTTTGAATTTAATAAACGATATATTGGACTATAGCAAACTGTCTGCTGGAAAGATGGTGCTAGAGAATACTCCTTTTAATTTCTACAAATTAATAAAGGATGTTTCTTATTTAATAGAAGCACTACTTGCGCACAAGGATGTTGGTTTGCATATACATATAGACAAGAATATTCCGGAGAATCTTATAGGTGATCCTTCAAAATTGTCGCAAGTATTGCTCAATTTATTGGGAAATGCTACCAAATTCACAGAACAGGGAAAAGTTTCTTTGCATATTGCTTTGCAATATATTGAAGACAATGAGGCATTGTTGATTTTTAAAATAAGAGATACGGGTATTGGAATAGATTCTGGTCAATTGGATCATATTTTTGATGCGTTTCAGCAAGCAAGTAATAGTACTGCTAGAAAGTATGGCGGAACAGGTCTTGGATTGAGTATTGTTCAAAAAATAATAGAAGCTTCTTTAGGCGAAATAGAAGTGAGCAGTGTATTGGGAGAAGGAACATGCTTTAAATTTACTATGCCTTTTAAAATGCCTTTTGAATCAAATGTAATGCCGACTAAAGAAAGTAATTTGGAGTCGGAAATTAAAGATTATTTGGATGGTGCAAGTATATTGGTGTTTGAAGACAACACCCTGAGTCAGAAAGTGATTAAGCATCGTTTAGAACGATGGGGATGCGATGTTAGCCTCGCAGCCACTGGTGAAGCTGGTTTGGATATATTGGAAAAGAAAGTTGTAGATCTGGTATTGCTAGATTTAAGATTGCCAGATAAAAATGGGTTCGAGGTTGCCTATGATATACGTTCTAACTCCAATTCTTATATACACCATATTCCTATCATTGCATTTACCGCATTGTACACAGAAGAAGACAGACGACAAAGCAAAAAATATGGTATCAATGACTATGTACCCAAACCTTTTAGTTCGGAAGAATTATTGAGAAAATTGCTCCAACATATTAGAGCCCGTACCAAGATGGAAACATTTTTTAAGCAGCAATACCAACATGTCATGCAGAAATCGAGTCGCAAATCTTGTGTAAACCTTCAAAATGTATTGAATGATTGTATGCAGGAAGTGGTCTTGCTAAAAGACTTGATTCAAAATTTTAAAGAAAAATGTGATGCTTTTATTCACCTGACGAATAATTTAATCATGTATGAAGATGCAAAGAACATAGAGACGACGTTGAAACGAATAAAACCCGAACTAACCATGATGGGGGCAGTAACTTTACTTAAATTGGTAGAGCAAATGCAAGCACAATGCACAGATCATTTAAATATGGTGAAGTTTGAAGGATTTTTCAATCTTTTTAAGAAACAATATCCGCTTGTTTTAGAAGATATTGAAGAACAATTAAAAGCTATAGGGGTGTAGTAACATAATATTATGTGAGTTCGATATATCTTAAACATACAGTGGTTTTTGATTTTCTTAGATTAGGCTAATTCGCAGATTACGAATTTATTAAAATTCAGTATGCGGGTGTTTAAATAAGTACATGCTAGAAAACAAGAATCTTTTTTCGCTAAAATATGCACAATTAGACGATACATATTTGTTGTACTTAAAATAAAAACCTATTTTTAGCGTTAGATATATATGTTTAATTTGAAACCCCAAATTTGATATTATGCTTTACGATACCTACGGTGAGGAATATTTAAAATTCCTTCAAAACTTGAACAGTATTTTAGTGAACAATAAACTTCAAGAATTGGATTATATTTAGAATAAATAAATTCTTGAATGGTAACGAATTAAAAAAAGATTAGGTGCTTTGTACCTAATTTTTTTTTAATTCTGTTTTAAGTGCGTAAATTGCAGGTTTATTTTTGAAACGAAACCATACGCAAGCCGTGACAAGCACCAAACCCAATCCTGTAAAACTATACGATTATCAACAAAAGGATCTTATCAAGATTTTTGAATGCTTCAATGAGCGGCCAAATAGTTATAACCTACTTTATCAATTACCTACAGGCGGTGGGAAAACTGTCATTTTTTCTGAAATCGTTAGACGTTATGTAGAAGAAATGAAGAAAAAGGTTCTTGTTCTAACCCATAGAATAGAACTTTCGAAGCAAACCTCTCAAATGATTGAGAAGTTTGGCGTACAAAACAAAATAATCAATAGCGACATCAAGGAGTTAGAAGATCAGCACGATTATATGTGCTTTGTTGCTATGGTGGAAACCTTGAATAATCGGCTTCAGGAAGAAAAATTGGAGCTAGATGATATAGGCTTAGTTATTATTGATGAGGCACACTATAATTCTTTTAGAAAACTATTTAAGTATTTTGAAAACTCTTTTATTCTAGGGGTAACCGCTACGCCATTGAGTTCCAACATCAAGCTTCCAATGAAGGATAGCTATAGAGAGTTAATAGTAGGGGAGTCTATTCCAACTTTAATCGATAAACAATTTTTGGCAAAAGCTAATTTTTATAGTTTTGACGTGAGTCTCAAATCCTTGAAGATTGGAATAAATGGAGATTATACGGTAAAATCTTCCGAAGAATTATTTACCAGTCTCAATATGCAAGGCAAATTGCTCGAAGCCTACGAAGAAGTTTCTAAAGGGAAAAAGACCCTCATATTTAATAATGGTATCAACACCTCCAAATATGTATATAGCCTTTTTAAAAGTGCTGGATATGAAATACGCCATTTGGACAATACTGCCAGTAGCTCCGATCGAAAAGAAATTCTAGATTGGTTTAAACATACGCCAAATGCCATAGTAACATCGGTAAGTATACTCACAACTGGTTTTGATGAGCCCTCGGTAGAAACTATCATTCTGAATAGAGCAACGAAATCGTTAACCTTGTATTTTCAAATGATTGGAAGAGGATCTAGGGTGTTGCCAAATAAGAAAGATTTTACCGTAATTGATCTTGGAAATAATGTAGCGCGTTTTGGATTGTGGAGCGCTCCAGTAAATTGGCAAGAAATTTTCAATTTCCCAAATTTCTATTATGACAATTTAAAATCGGACGATGAAATTGAAAGAAATTTCAAATACGTCATGCCTCCAGATCTTCGTGCAGAGTTTGCCAATTCTGAAGACATCAGTTTTGATGTGAAAGAGGTATATAAAAAAATGATAAGAGAAGGGCGTAAAAGCAAGGATACATTGTTGCTTTCCCTAGAACAACACGCCTTTATGTGTGCCGATAATACGGAAGATGTATTCGACGCTAGATTGTTGGCAAAAGATCTTACAGATGATATTTCCTATCGTATTCGAATCTATAGTTATTGTATGATGAAAAACAGCAAGAACTATCGAGAATGGCTAGAAGAAGACTATATGCGTAAGCTTCGTGTACGGATTGGACAAATTTTTGCGGAACGTAGCATGGAAGAAGAGGAATAATATAGTATTCATTTGATGCTTCTTAATTTAATAGATACTGAATATAAACTACTTAAATTTCATTTTTATTCCTAGAAAAGCCCAAATTACATTTAATAGCTCCTGTTTTAGAATAAGAAAAGCGCAGTGTTGCAGTACATGCGGATATCATGGATGCGAAAGATCTAGTTGTTGGAAGTTTAGTACAATAGAAACTGGAGAAAAAAACTGCCTATTTACTACCAAAAGAAGCAATTGTGCAATTTGATAACAACTATTTTGTTTTAGTACTGAAATCTAAGTCGGATATGCAATATACTTTTGAAAAAAGGGGAGTGGTTCCTATTGGCTTATATGAAAGTTGGCATATGTTTTCCCTTGAGCAGAATAAAATAGCGGATCAACAACTATTGGTAAAGGGGGCTTATGATGTTTTGGTAGAATAGCCATATAGTTTTAAGCGCAATTTTTGGTCATCGTACTTACGATCCAATGGGTAGGCGTGATGTTTATGCTTATAGTTTTGTAATTCCTGCATTAAATTGAAACCTGCTGCCGTGTAAATTCTGGTGGCGGCTTCAAAATATTGCTGCACAGGATATTGGTTATACACAAAATGAACGTTTTTGTCCTTGGTTTCGAATGGAACTTGGGTAAATACAAATAGTGGCAAAACTTTTTGTTGTTGTTTTTCTTGTAGTTGCACCCATTGTAAAAGTCGTTCTACGTCCTTGCGTCCTCCAGATTGTATGAGTAGAATATGGGGGGAATCCAAAAGGGCTTGTTTTGGGCCATCATACAAGGGGAGATTTTCGATGTGTTCCACAGTAGAGGCATGTGTTTGCAGCCAAGAGAATTGGTCTTTTGGCACATGCTCAAAGAGCAGTACTTTTTCAAAATGAATGGAGAAGTTAGAAAGGTCCATCGCGTGTAGATAGTCTTGCCATTTTAATATTCTAGCTAGGAGGATATACCGATGCTTTGGAAAATCGTGGAACACGGTAATTAAATTCCCAGTCATTCCGCATGGAAAGGTATCTATATAAACCAAAGCATCATGCAAAGCTGTTAATTGGCTGTATAATAAGCGGCTAAGATTTTCACTTTTATTATCCCATTTGGTATATTTCCAAGTATACCGAGGAAAATATTTGTAAAATACCGAATGGGTTAAAAGTATGCAGTCCTTTGGGTCCCAATTGTGGAGTCGTATACATTTGTCTACCCGACTCAAATGCCCCAAGCCACCACCCTCGATAAAGAAAATTCGTTTCAATATCCTTTTGCTTCTAATTCTTGTTGGAGTATGCTTTGTTGTTCCTTGGGAATTTCTGTTATATAGCCGACCATGGAGGCGAAACTAGTGATAGCCGAATCCCTAGCTATTTTTTGATCATTCTTGGTGAGTTTAAACACCGAAGGTGCCATTTTCTTTATCTCGTAAGGGTTGGTGTTTTCCTCATTGTCACTTATTTTTACTTTGTTTTCGTATAGTTTCACTTTCCATAGCAGTTTAGAGCTTGGCGTACGAAGTTTAAAACTGGTAGGTTTGTATTTGATTTCATATACCACCTGGTTATCCTGATCGTAATATTTTTTCTTGTCCGATTTTACCATTTCTGAACGAAATGAAGCCGCAGAACTACTGTCATTGGACTGCTTTTTGTTTTCTGTTTTACAGCCAGTAATCAAAAAGATGGTGAGTACTACGGTAAGTGTAAATTTCCAATAATTATACATCACTTGAATTTAAAATTTTTATGTACGTATCTATTTCCTTTTCTAAAGACAATTCTAATTTAATTTTTTGATAGAGCGCCTTTGCTCTTTTGTTTCGATCTTCTGTAGTGTTTATATGGTAGTTTTTGATCGCAGCTATTAGACTGATTTCATCTAAAGCACGAAAAACATAGGCATTATCGGCATCTAATACATCGGCCAATCCGCCTACCAAAGCACCCAAGATTGGTTTTTGTAAGGCAGCGGCTTCCAACATTACATTTGGCATACCATCATATATAGAGGGAATAGCAATCGCATCACAGGCTATATAGTGTGCCATTAAACTACTGTGACTCTCTGGTTTTACAACACTATAGGAAATATCTTTGCGAAGCAAATATTCTACTATTTCTGGAGATAATTCTCCAACGATATGCAAATGATAGCTATTTCGAATACTTGATTTTTCTAAGCTTTGGACAAAAAAACCAACCCCTTTCTTTATTTTAATAAAACCAATAAGACCAATAATATGTTTGTTTCTAGGCAGGCTGTCTTTGTAAGTTTCTGCCAATGTATAATCTACCTCCAAAGGATTCCAAAATTCTAGATCTATGGCATTTGCCGTAAAATATACTTTGGAAGCTGTGGTCATTCTAGCTATTCTGTTTTGTTTTTCTTGAGTCACACAAGCAATAGCCTTGGCGGAATCTATAGCGTATAACAAATCGATTTTTCTGCTAGAAAAAATATTGTGATCAAAATCGTTTCCGCGTATACAAAGCAGCAATGGGGTAGTTGTCCATTGGGCAAACAGAGGAACTGATTTTAAACACCAATAACCTCCAAAAGAAACCATCCAGTCATAAGTATCTAATGGTATATGTGTCTCTAGATAAGCCCATAATCTATTGAGCGTATGCGAAGCATCAGCATCGAGCGGCACCCCTAAATAGGTGCCTCCAAGTTCATTTTCTTCAACAAATGTTTGGTGTTTATTGCTAAAATGAATGATATCTACTGTAAAATGCTTGCGTAAACCATATACGATTCTATAACAGCTTCTTGCCATTCCTCCTTGGTGCGGGGGATAGTTTTCGGTAAACCAAGCTATCTTCATATATTAACTGTAATAAAAAGAATCATCATGGTCCAAAAAACTACCTGCGAGTTCTTCGTTATGCAAACTTTGCATATCTCCCTCTGTCCAAGTACCACTTGCGCCTCCTCCAGAAAAACTTCCATCTCCAAAACCACCTTGAAAGGTTGATTCTCCTTCTTCTGTATGAGAATGACTGGGAGAGTTGAATTCTATGAATATCATGGTGTCCTCTTCAGTCTGATTTTTGGATTGGTAATACAAATATTGCTCCCAAAAGCAATTTTCACATAGGTTTCTGCCCCCCAATGGATGGCTATGTGCTTCACAAACGCTTTTAGAACAAGATTCGCATTGTAGTTGTTCTCTATTGTTGCAACTCATATGGAGTAAAATACCTGATTTTTGTTGACAACTTCCTTTCATATTTTCAATTGCTTGTTGGTATTAAAAGTTTTTGGGCGGCTATCGCTTCGAGCATTATATTATAGGTGGAAGACTGATCTTGCTTTCTCTTATCCATTTTTTCTAAAACCTTCATTGGTTTGTCTTTGTATTTTAACTGAACAAAATGATAGCCGTTTTCTGTTTTGGTCTGTAAAATCAATGTGGGATATTTTTTTTGAAATCCTTCTGTAGATCCCAGTGCAAACTTATCTGTTTTTCCATGCAATTGTAGGCTATAAAACATTTTGTGCTTCCATTTGGTTTTAGATTTTACCTTCCCGCTACTGCGCCTTTTAGTCGTGGTGACTTTTAAAACCAATTGAATAAGGTTCCATTTCATGTACAATCCATTGTGTAACAAGCCTTCTCCTTTGATTCTTTCTTTTTTATAGGCTTTATACTTTGTTTTATTGGTTTTTGATAATCCCAAATCGGCGATATCTATCTGGTTTTGCTTATCGATTAACTTTTCTGTGCTCAACCGCATTTTTATCTTGTTCTGCACAAATTCTCCTTTATTTTTGATCAAAAACTTAGCCAACATATCGAAATTTCCAACGCCAATTAACTGAGAAGAAGATAATCCAAAGATCAAAATAAAAACCAATAGAAAAAAGCCACCAAAAACACTCAATGCGATAAAAAAATCATCTTCTGCTATAATGCCATAGATCAAAAAGGCGAGGGGCACCAAAAATAACCGCCATTTTTTGTTAGACTTCTTAAAGCTGCGACTCAGTATATTCGTTTTTATGATAACAATCCAATAGGAAATATCCCTTACTGAAGAAAATACGTTGGTTTTTTTAAAACTCTGACTATCTTTCTTTAAGCGTGCGTTGTAGTTTTTTGCAGTTTGTGGTAACATGCTTTCATTTTTGATTCCTGCTGATCCCAAAGATAATTGTTTGTAACAAATTCCCTACATTTTTTTCCAATTTTTATTAGTTTATCAGGCTGGGTCACCATCTTTCTTATGGTCCTACCAAAATAGATTGGTTGATCTGCTGCAACTAACAAACCATGCTCTCCATCTTGCATGATCTCTCTTAGGACGGGTAAATCGGATGCAATCACTGGGGTGCCATAACCCATAGATTCTATGACCTTTAAAGGATTACAACCCTGGATTACATTTCGTGTACAGTCCGTTAAGGGCGCCAAAGTGCATAAAGATTGCTCTATTCTAGAGGCTAGATTAGATTTATCCAAACAAAATTCCCAGTCTATTCTATGCGCTATACCCATTTCTTCAGCCATTTGGATATAAACCAAACAACGTTTTTCTGGTACCGAAGCACATATACGCAAACGAAGATCTAGATCCAAACATTCTTTAAAGCCGATAAAAAGTGTTTTTATACCTTGCCATTTTTGCAAAGCACCAAAATATAAGACATACGGCGTATCAGCCTGAAAATCATTGTTTGGCGTATGCAGTTCCATACCATTTGGTATGTGAACTATTTTTGATGTCGAAATAGCATATTGCTCCTGAAGGAAATTACTAATTTGAATGGATGGTGTGATGATCAAATCACTATGATTGAGCGCTGTACCAAACTGAAGATGAAGTGTATCCAATACACTTTTACTAATATTTGGATAGCGATAGGGGAGCTCTATATGGGCGGCAGCATTTACTTCATAGAGTAATTTAACATCAACTTGTTTTTTTTTAAAAGATAAACTTGGCAATGCACCCCAGATATCTCTAAAATGAATACATTGTAAAGCATGGAAACAATCTAGGTTCAAAGTTTGAGTCACAAAATTTTGGAATACATTAGTTCGTTCTAAAAAATTGACAATTTGCTGTTTAAATCGAAAAATATAGAGTTTTTCTTCAGACAAAAATTGTACAGCTGGCATATGCGTATCCCCAATACAAATCAATGCGCCATATTCAAAACTGCCTTTTAAGGCTTGCAAACAGTGATGAATATGTGTTGCTGCGCCTTTAGAAGAAGGAAACAAATCAAAAGCGATATAGGCATATTGAAGCTCTGGTATTTCGGATATTTTATTTTTCATAGGGGAAAGATACAGTGAATATTCTTTAGTTAGCAAATAGAGTGTGAGGAATTAAAAAACTAGAAATATACATGGGATTTTTAAGCATATTTTAGATAGAATCATCTATAAATACTTATTCCACAGTTATAGATTCTATTTCTAGTTGAAAATGCTCTTCTTTTTTATTTCCAATGAAAAAAGCCAAGGCTCCAATATTTTGGGTATTAAATTTTCTACTAGCCAATCGGAATCCTCGAAAATAAGCTTGAAATTCTTCTAGTTGCAGAACTTTGGTTTCCCACTTGCCACTAGTTTTAAAATTTTTCACGAACCAAAAAGGTTGATTAGGATTAGATTTTATTCGAAATTGGTAGTTTTTTCCATCTCCTTTCAAACGAATACAGATCTTTTTAGTTTGCTCGGTAAGTTTAAATTGTTGGTAAAGTTGAACCATTGCAAATCCTCCATTATTTCTTGTAGAAACAAAACCCTTGAACACACCATTTCGGCTAGAATTTATAGAAAAATCGGAAGCAGAAACCCCTCCCATAACGGTATCGTTGACAATTCTCCAATTTTTTGCGTTTTTTTCAGATTTGAAATGCACTAAAGTCATAGAAGTTTGTATAAAGAGTATACCTATTAATAAACTTCTCATGATTTAATACTAATAATACCAGCATCTATAGGAAAGACTTGACCCGTTATTGGCCAAGCATCATCAGATAACAAATAAACTCCCAATTTTGCCACATCTTCAGCTTGTAAAATCTTCTCCAACGGATGCCGGTTGGCCATGTTTTGTCGTTGCTTATCGTTTCGCAACAATTTCGATGCTAGGGTAGTATCAGTTATGGTGGGTGCAATACAATTGAATCTGATTTTTTTGGCATATTCTCCTGCCAAAGACTTTGTGAGCCCTTCTATAGCAGCCTTACTACTTGCTACACTGGCATGAAATGGCATACCTATATGGGTAGCAACGGTACTAAACAAGATTACGCTACCTAATGCATTGGACAATTGTGGAATATATTCTTGAATAGCACGAATAGCTCCAAGAACATTAATTTCAAAATCTTGTTTAAAAGCTTCTAATTCTAAGCGTTTAAAAGGTTTTAGTTGAATACTTCCAGGGCAATAAACCAATCCATCTAAATCGGGTAATTTAGGTAAATCATCCTTCAAAATATCCAAACTATAATGTTGTACATTGGGATGGGGAACAGGGGAGTTACGACTAAAGTTAATCATATTGTGGTCTTCTTGGAGTAACTGCAAAAAAGCAGCACCAATTCCTTTACTACCACCAATAATTAATATTGTTTTCCTTTTCATCTTTTTATTAATTTATAGTTTTTTAGCATCCGCTATTTATTTTGGTCGCTGATATGCTAACCTTTCGTGCCTTTTGGGAATAGCGTAAGCATCTAAAGCATTTATAGTTGCAACTTCTCCCTTAGACAAGTCTATAAAACCATCTTCTTGAAGCAAATTCTCTTGTATATAGATGTTCTCAATTTCCCCAAGTATCAACAAGGTATTATTTTCTTTTATCGGATAAGTAGATTGATATCGCATGGCCAACTGAATTGGCGATTGCGCTACAAATGGAGCCATTGAAGTTGCCCTAAATAGCGGATCTAAATTGGTAACATCGAATTCCGATACAGATTCTTTATACTTCGCCGAAGTATGATGCGCGTCTTCAACCATCTCTCTAGAAATATGATTGATGGTAAAAACCTCAGTTTCTAGTATGTTTTTATAGGTATTTCTTGGTACGGTGGTTGGCCTAAGAAAAAAGCCCAACAAAGGAGGTGAAGAACCCATATGGGTAACAGAACTAAAAACGGCTACGTTGGTAACTCCTGCTTCAGAAATAGTTCCTAATAAGTTGGCGGATTTGTAACCAGATAAGGAATTTACCAAATTAATCTTATAGAGGTGCTCATACTGTTCCAAATCGTTACGATCTATAGAAATCATAAATAAGTGGTATAATTATTTATTTTAATGTTTGAGGCCTTAAGATCGAACATTAGATTATAAAGACCGAAAAATGTTCTGTTGATGTAAATAAAATGTTTAGAACCTCTATTAGTATTCATTTTACGTATCTCATTGGCAGAATCGGCATATTTTTTGCTTAATGAGGCTATCTGATTAAAAAAAACTGGATCTGAAAAATCGAAAGTGCTATGGTGGAAAGGTTGTGTAAATAAATTTAACATTTCATAGAACATGTTTTTAAAATAAGCTAATTCTTCCTTCGAATCTTCGGGACGAAGAATTTCTAATTCGTATAAAGTCTTTTCAAAAAAATCTGGATTATCTATATTTTCCTTTTTAGAAAGAGCAAAATAAGGCACATAAAAGCTTTCTGGGACTTCTTTCATGCAGCCAAAATCTATTGCCACTAGCTTTGCATCTTTGGTAATTAAGAAATTACCAGGATGCGGATCTGCATGTACCTTTTTTAAATCGTGCATTTGAAACATATAAAAGTCCCAAAGTGCTTGTCCTATGGCGTTTCCTTTATCTTGGTCTGTATTGGTGTTGGTGAATTCGGAAAAATGGATACCGTTCATCCAATCCATTGTAAGCACTTTTTCTGTAGATAAATCTGGATAGTATTCTGGAAATAAAACATTTTCTAGATTTTTACATTCTTTTGCTATCTGAAGGCTATTGGTTAACTCTAAGTGATAATTGGTTTCTTCAATTAGTTTTTCCTCTACTTCTTTAAAATAAGATTCAGACCCTTCTTTTTTTATGTTAAACATACGCATGGCTATTGGCTTCACCATAGCCAAATCACTCGATATACTCTGGGCTACACCTGGATATTGTACTTTTACTGCAAGTTGTTTTCCGTTTTTAGATGCTTTGTGTACTTGGCCAATACTAGCACCATGCATCGCTTCTTTCGAAAAACTATCGAAAACATTCTGTGGATGTTTTCCAAATTCTCTTTGAAATACACGATATACTAATGGAGCAGAAAGAGCTGGAACTGAAAACTGTGAAAGGGAGAACTTTTCAACATATGCTTTTGGCAAAATGTTTTTCTCCATACTTAACATTTGGGCAACCTTTAGAGCAGAACCTTTTAACTGCTTTAATCCATCGTAAATGTCCTCAGCGTTATCTTTGTTCAGCTTAGTTTTCGCCTTTTCTTTGTTGGTAAGCATTTTATTACCGTAATACTTAATGTAATTTACACCTACCTTAGCCCCAGTTTCCATAAGCTTAGATGCTCTAGATATCTTAGATATGGGAATGCTTTCTATGGTTTTCATTAGTGAAACATCATTTTTTCTTTAAATAAAAATTTTCCTAAATCCATAACACTACGCAATGGCTTGGTGTTACTTAAATCGAAATAAGCATGAACTGATTTTTCAATTAAAACATCGGTTTTTTCAAAAGCAGGAGAGGAGTCCTCCATCCAATATTTAAGGATAAACATAAACTGTGCCCAAGCAGATTCTTTTTGAAATCCTAACTGAATTTTATCCAATTTTTCTGACTTAAAATCTATAATCTCTAATTCCAGATCCGTGATAAACTTTCCGAAATGCTTACGTAGATCAACAAAAAAAGAAAGGTTTTTTAAACTCTTATTTTGCAATAGTAGTAACACAAAACTTCTATTAGATGTTAGAAATTCGAAAAATGTAAAGTAAAAACTCAACATCTTGTCTCTTGGAGAAAAATCTTCATATTCTTTAGATTTTTCTAAAATCTTTATCGTCTGTTCAAAAAATGAAGTAAAAACGGCTTTGTTGATGTCTTTAAAAGAATTAAAATACTTATAGAATTCTTTTTCTTCTATAGATAGCTCTTGACAAAATTTAAATATAGAATCGGGAGACTTGCCTGATTCTAATGTAATTTGCATGAATTGATTGATAATTTCTTTTTTATCTAAAGTTTTATTCATGATTATAGAATTTGATAACAAATAATGCTAAACAAAAATAAACTATTCTGTTTAATAAAACTAATAAATAGTTAAACAATTATATGTCGCGTACTATTTTTAACTATTTTTAACAAAATCAACGAGGGTTTCTTATATCTGGTTGGTATATAATTTCTATAATTTTGCTTGTAACAATGTATTTCTTATATAGTAGGAGATAATGCTTAGTTCCAGGGACCTAAAAATATTTTATGCTAGGTAATGTATTGTAAATTGTTAAATTTTCTATTTAACATAATATAAATTATAGAACAATTGAGTAGTGGTTTTTCTATAGTCGTTTTTGCAGGCTATTTAAATATAATTGTGGATATAGTGCCTTCAGATCTATACAGTCAACAATTATGTTTGTAGATATTACGGCTAGTAAATTTATAGTCTTATTTGATGACCCTTTGATGCCATATTATGAAAAATACCTCAGAAAGATTGGTACACGGAATTAATAGCATTTATAAAGACATTAAACATTTGTCAAGAAAAACAATAAAGAATAATCTACTGATCTATAAATTAGTATCAAACAAAACTATCACAAATGGCAATGCTTAAATAATAATGAAAACATGATATTTATGCCAAGAAAAATCTCCATCTTTAGGCTTTATAAACCGATCAAATTCGATACACTCGAACTTTCTTCTTTTTTAAACGGCTATTATTCAATTGGTCTACCAGGGTGTCTGCTACTTGCTTGGATACCGATACAAAGGCACAGTCTTGTTTTAACTCAATCACCCCCAATTGGTCTTTGGTAAGCTTGCCTTCTTTGAAAAATAAACCAGCAATATCTCCCTTAGATATTTTATCTTTTCGTCCGCCGGAAATAAATAAAGTGGTCCAAGATGTAGATTTCCATGCTTTTTTCTGAGAAATATCTATAGCTGCCGTCTTTTTGATGAATTCAGGCAAATATTCATTTTCTGAATATAACACATAGGCAGCTCCTTTGGCATTTACCCTTGCGGTTCTTCCATTTCTATGTATAAATTCCTCTACGGCCCTTGGGTGTTCGTAATGGATAATGAATTGTATTTCTGGTATATCAATACCTCTGGCAGCTAGGTCCGTAGCCACCAAAAGTTGTGCCGTGCCGTTTCTGAATTTTATGAGAGAGCGCTCCCGATCTCTTTGTTCCATTCCACCAGAAAAGCACACATGGCTTATCTTATTTTTATACAGTATATCACTTAGTTGGGCAATACTGTCTCTAAAATTGCAAAAAACGATACCAGGCTGATTTCCTAAATGTAAAAGCAAGTCTACCAGGGTCTGCATCTTGTTTTTTGTAGGGGATACCACCATTTTAATTTCTAAGCTGGAGGCATTGGATTGTTGCAAATAATCGAGGGTCTTTGGGGAGTCCAATTGTATAAAATCGGGAATCACCACTCCTTGTGTTGCTGAAGTTAATATACGCTTATCTAATTTTGGGATTTTATGGATGATGCGCTTCATTTGCTTCTCAAAACCAACTTCTAGGGATTTGTCAAACTCATCCAAGACGATGGTTTTTATATGGGAGACTTCTACTCTATCGTTATGGAAATGATCCGAAACCCTTCCAGGAGTGCCAACTAGCAACGCTGGAGGATGTTTTAACTCCAAATAATCCTTTGACATGGCTCGACCGCCATACACGGCATTTACCTTAAATCCAGATCCCATGTTTCGCATCACTTGCTCTATTTGTATGGCCAATTCGCGCGAGGGCACCAATACCAATGCTTGTATATGCTTGCAATCGGGATCTAAATTTTGAATAATTGGTAACAAAAACGCCAAGGTCTTGCCTGTACCTGTAGGAGAAAGCAAGATCACATTGGCGGTTTTTTCTATGAGAGTCAAGGCTTCTTCTTGCATCGGATTTAATGCAGGGATATTCATTTTGGCTAAAATTTCTTCTTGATTTTTTATCCTATTGGCCATGATTACTTTTTATGGTTTTTTGGTGCTTTTTTAGTCTTTCCGATTTTTTTGTGCCAAATGATGTGCTAAAACCTTCTCCACCAATTCGTCTTTGGTCAGATGATGAAAAACCGTTTTCACCTGGTTCTTCAGGGAATCTGAAACCGTTTTGTTTGGTTTGGATTTGAATATTTGTTTTGCCCATAGGATGGTATTATTCTCTTCGATACTCTGGGAATCCGCTTTTCTAAACTGACGGAAACGAATTCCCAGTTCTTCCTCAAAATCCGGAATTTTCGCAATTTCTTCCTCCTGAATAATACTTAAAGAAAGTCCCTTGCCTCCTATTCTTGCGGTACGTCCACTTCTATGCACATAGGCTTCATAAGTGTCTGGTAAATGATAGTGCACCACATAAGACACCTCTTTTACATCTATACCACGTGCTGCCAAGTCGGTTGCTACTAAAATATCGATATAGCCCGCTCTGAATTGTTCCATGATGCGATCGCGGATTTTTTGGGTAAGACTACCGTGGATTGCACCTGAAGAAAATCGATTTTTGGCCAAGTTCTTTGCCAATTTGTTTACTGCTGCCTTGGTTTTACAAAAAATGATCCCTCTTTCTCCTTCTTTTGATGCTAAAAAGTGTAGCAATACTTCCAATTTCTCAATGGGCTCCACTACTACATACTGGTGTTTTATTCCCTGGTGACCTACGGTTTGCATATCGGCTTCAAGATAGATAACATCTCCAGCCATATAATTGTTTACCATTTGTTTTATCGCACCGCTTAAGGTTGCCGTAAACAAAAATGTTCTTCTTTTTTTTGGAATTTCTTTTATGATAAGATCCAAACCAGCTTTGAGTGCAGTTAGCATTTCATCTGCCTCATCCAAAACGAAAAAGGCGATGTTTTTGAGATTGATGGCATCCCGCTTTATTAAATCTGCCAAGCGACCAGGTGTTGCAACTACGATATGGGTGTCTTCTTTTAATCGCTCTATTTGCGGTTTAATTGGGATTCCTCCACATACCGACGCTATGGATATCGAAGGAATAGCCGCAGCAAAAGAACCTAAATTGGCATGAATTTGTTGCCCCAATTCTCTTGTAGGTGCTAGGATAACCGCTTGTATATTGGTGTTGTCGGTATCTATCAATTGTAGTAACGGCAATCCGAAAGCTGCTGTTTTACCCGTACCTGTTTTCGCTAAAGCAACTACATCCTGACTTTTATGCAATAGAACAGGGATCGCTTTTTGCTGTATATCTGTTGGGACAGATATCTTTAGCTTGCTTAAATTTTTTTGTAGATCTGTTTGGACTCCTAAATCGGAAAAACCTATGGACATAAATATAATTTTTGCAAATGTAAGAAGTGTTATCCTGCTTTTCTCATGTATGAAGGAATAACTTTCAATTGGAAGCAAACAAAAAAGACCTATCTCAATGATTTGCCCAAAAAAGGATTTTATGAGTAATCCCCCAAATTCTATATTGTCTGAAATGCTTTCTTCCTTAGGAGAAACAAGCTCTTCGTTGAATACATTTTTATACCCACAACATTTCCAATAGATTCGTATTCACAAAAATTCATACGATGATATATTTAGAACGAATACTCATACATGCGACTTTGCTCGTGCTTTGTTTTTTGCTACACTTTATTATTTAAACCTTTCAATAACAAATTACATATGATCAAAATTTCAAACTTAAGTTATCAATACACTCGTCGACAAACTATATTGGACCAATTGGATTTGGAAATGCATAGTGGGAAAATTTATGGTTTGTTAGGAAAAAACGGTGCGGGCAAATCTACTTTCATCAAAAACATTGCTGGCATGCTTTTTCCAAGCAGCGGGAGTTGTATAGTATTGGATAAAGCAGCTAAAAAAAGGGAAGTTGCCTTTCTCAAAGAGATGTTTTATGTGCCAGAAATTTATTATCTGCCCAATTTGCGTATCCAACAATTGGAAGATTTGTACCATGGATTCTACCCCAATTTTTGTAGTTCTCAATTTGCCGCTTACTTGGAAACATTTGGTATTTCTCATCAAAAACGGACTACTGCCTTGTCTTTGGGGCAAAAAAAGAAAGTACTTATTGGATTTGCCTTAGCCGCCAATACCAAGGTGCTCATACTAGATGAGCCCACAAATGGTTTGGATATTCCATCCAAAATAACCTTTAGAAATATGATACTAGAGGCTTTTGGAAAGGATCGTATTGTACTTATTAGTTCCCATCAGGTTCGCGACTTGGAAGAACTCATAGACCATATTGTGATCATGGATAAGGGAAAAATACGATTAAACCAAAGCAAGAAAGCCATAGCCCAAAAATGGTCTTTTTCTCTTACAGATCATGCACTACCAAATGAAGCGGTGCTTTATCAACAAAAAATGAGCAATAGCTTTGGATCTATTCAAATCAACCAAAACCAAGGTATGGGTCATGTGGATATGGAACTATTATTCAATGCTGTTTTGTCTAAAAAAATAAAAACTAATATATGATACATTTTCCGACAATATGGTTGCTTTTACAACGCCAACTCAAAGAGAATTCCAGAATTTACAGTATTGGAATAGTAGTATTGTTGGCCCTACTCCTACTCATGTTTTTGGTGGTGCACCAATGGAGGGATAGCTTTTCTGGAGCGGTTCAAAATGGGGTTTTTCTAATTGGCTTATTTATTTCTGGCGGCTTGTTTTCTTCCCATATGTTGGGAGAAATCTCCAAAAGCTCTAGTGGTATGTGGTTTTTGGCCATCCCTGCTAAAGCGTCCGAGAAAGTAATCGCTGCTTTTTGTATTTGTATCTTTCTATTTTTGGGTTGCTTTCTCCTACTCTATTATTTTTCGGAATCGATTTATTTGTTTTTTATACAAAAATGGCACTTTGAGAATATGTTGCATCCGTTTAAAAATGGTTTTTATCAGCTGTTTTTCCTTTATATTTCTCTAAGCGGGGTCATATTGTTGGGGAATGTCTTGTTTGGAGCCTATAGTTTTATCAAAACCTTGCTTGCTGGGATACTCCTCCTAATGGTTTTTGGGTATGCAAATGGTTTCATACTACAGTTATTACTCCCCGAAGTCAACATCCTTTCCTCCATGGCTTTCGATCATTTTTTGTTTGCGCATCTGGGTGAAAATATCAAGGTGAGTCTAGATCCAGTAAACAATTGGTGGAGTTCCCTTTTTGTGCGTGGATTTTTTCCCTTGGCAATATGGGTGGCAGTATGGCTAAAGCTAAAAGAAAAGGAGATTGGATAGGAAACTTAAAAATTTTAATTATGAAAACAGGAAATTTGTATTTATTATGCTTGGCATTATTGCTGTTATCTGGCATGCTGTATTCTAATTTACAATTGAAAAACGCTTATTTTAAAATCGATTTGACCGATACCTATAAAAATTATTTAAACGAAACTGTGCAGGAATTCGGTGTGGTGGTGATTTCTGGGAGCAATGGCTACGCCATAGATTTTCTTATGCACGAGCAAGCTGCCATAAAAACATTGAGAAATAGACAAGAACACATCCAAAGACGTTCGAATAAGGACACTTTGTTTTTGGAATTTACGGGCTCTAATATCACTAGACGTCCTGGAGCATCTGCCACAACAAATGTGGCGATAATTCTCCAACAGCGCATTTTACCTAAATTGATATTGCGAGACACCTATCATCGTATTTCTGGCTTCGATCAGCAGCAAGCAGCAATGGTTTTGTATGGTAAGGTACAGGTGAATATGATGGATAATCGTTTTCAAAATCTGGATGTGAACATGGAAAATCAAAGCCGAATCGATTTTTTGGAAAACAATACAGCGGATAGCTTGCAATTGTTTATGAAAGATTACAGTGTGTGTAACTTACAAGAAATACAGTTTACCAAACTAAATCCTATTCTCAAAGACAGTGTAACCTTTGTTTTTTCCAAAAAAAGTATGGAGAATCTATTGAGAAATTCTCATCATTTTGAGGATTAAAATTTCCTAATGCGTATATTGAACAATCAAAATCTAGGAAACGATGTTTACAGGCGATTTTATTCATAAACGACAACATACACCCGCAATTCGAATTCTATCTCATGTATTATTTTGGGTAGCCATTTATTATAGCACCTATTATTTTATACAATCCTCCTACAGTATTTACAAAGACACTCCTTTGGCATATCTGGTGCCATTTCGCCATAGTGTGAGCTTGATGGTCTCCTTTTATTTGCTCATGTACGTGATCCTGCCCTCTTTTTTACAAAGAAAACGATGGTTGTCCTTATTGGGATATCTATTGTTGCTTTTATTTGTATATACCTTTATGGAGGCTCTGGGCGAAAAATGGAGTTTTGCGTTTTGTGATAGTTGTCGCCAAATCGCTGCTAAACACAACCCAAACCATTTGGAAGTGATGGATAAATCACTTATTGAAAATATTTTATACAAGGGTTCTAATGTAGAAGTTTATATCAATCTCCTTTCGAGCTTGGCCTTGCCTGTAGCCATCAAAAGTAGTTTGGCTTATTATACGATTTATGTCAAAAATTTGGAATTAGAAAAGGAAAATGTGCAACTCGAACTCAATTTTTTAAAAGGTCAGGTCAATCCACATTTTTTGTTTAATACGCTCAACAATCTTTATGGTCTTATTTTGCAGGAACAAAAAGAATTGTCGGCTGAGATGGTAACCAGGTTATCGGATTATCTGCGATACTCTTTAGAATACGCACCCTTGCAAAAAGTTACTATAGAAAAAGAAGTCCAATTGATGCAAAACTACATCGAATTGGAACGTTTGCGATTGAATTTTACCCAAGTGCATATCAATTTTGAGTTGGATCAACCAAAAACCGATTTTCCGCCCCTGCTTTTTCTTCCATTGCTAGAAAATGCATTTAAATACTCCAAAGATAAAGAAGGAGCCGAAATTAATATCCGATTGCAATTAAAAAACGAAGAATTAGAATTTTGGCTAGACAATTCGTATCAAGCAGAAGCTAAGCACAGTGAATCTGGAGGAATTGGCTTGCAAAATCTTCAAAAACGACTACAATTAAACTTTGGAGATCATTATATTTATAAAGTGGAGACTCTAGCACAACAGTACAAAGTATATTTAAAGCTACTATTAAAATGATACAGGTATTGATCGTAGATGATGAGCCCCTTGCCAGAGGGGTGCTGCAAACTTTTGTAGACAAAATTCCAGGTTGGAAGGTTGTGGCGAGTTGTATAGATGCCGAATCCGCTTATGATGCGCTTTTGCAACATACTGCTGATGTGATTTTCTTGGACATAGAAATGCCCAATATTACTGGTTTGGAGTTTTTGCAGTCCTTGCCCAAGGTCCCTTTGATTGTTTTTACAACCGCTTACAGCCAGTACGCTACCAAAGCTTTCGATTTGAATGTTGTGGATTATTTATTAAAACCAATAGCCTATGGGCGGTTTTATCAGGCAGTAGAAAAAGTAAATAAATTTTTAGAGAATCAAGAAAAAAAAGTAGAAGACAGTCAAATGGTTACCGAATCGTTTTTTGTGAAAACAGATGGAAAACTTAGAAAAATAAAGTTCGATGATATTCTGTATATCAAAGCAGAACAAGAATACAGTTTCATATATACTTTTCAAAACAAATTTTTGGTTAGTATGCATCTTAAACGATTAGAAGGAATTTTGCCAGCTAAAAAATTTATTAGAATTCACCGTTCCTATATGATACCTATTGAAAAAGTTGCATCTCTTTACGGCAATACGATTCAATTGGAATCTGGAGAGCAATTACCATTGGGAGCCAGCTACAAAAAGAATTTATTGCAATGTTTGGATATTAGATCTTAATATTTCTGTTTTAACTTAAAAAATGGGATATGCAATAAAACTCTAGTACCAGTTTCTAACTTCCTAATTTCCCTAATGGTACATTTTTCCCTTTGGTAAATCTGATGTTTTTCAGGTTTTTTTAAAGGTTTATCTTGTCTATTAGCAACACATTAACGTCAAACTGATTTTGATTGTGAATATCTATTTTCAAATCTTATCTTTTTAAGATTCCAAAAAACTATATTTGCCAGCTTTTAAAAACAATATTTATGAGCGCAACCTGGTTTGAATGTAAAGTAAAATATAGAAAAATAGATGAGGCTACTGGAAAACAAGCGGTGAAAACAGAACCATATCTTATCGATGCTATGTCTTATACCGAGGCAGAAAGTAGGATTAATCATGAAATGGCTGCCTATTTGAGTGATAGTGAAGACATCAAAATTACCAACATCAAAGTGGCAAATTATGCAGAAATCCATCCTTTTGAAAATTGCGATAGATGGTTTAAATCTAAAGTCGCTTTAATTGCTTTTGATGAAGAAAGTGGCAAAGAACGCAAAACCAATTTGTACCTGTTGGTTCAAGCAAATGATGTGAAAGAAGCGTATGGCCATACTGTAATAGCTATGAAAGATACTATGGGAGATTATAGTATACCGGCAATATCTGAATCTCCTATAATGGACGTTTTTCCATATTTTTCTAATGAAGACGAAGTATCCCTAACAGAAAAATTAGTGCCTTCGGAAGCCAAGGAAGAAAAAGCAGATAATACCATTTCAGAATAGCTTTTAAGTATCTGTAAACGATTAAAAAATGCTTAATTGTCGTTGAAAATAAGTTTTTCTAGAAAATAGTTTTTATTTAAAATTAATCCAATAAAAAATGTGGTAAAAAGTTCTGAAAATTGACAAATATCACGTCTATATTATGCTACTGTTCGTATTTTTAGTGTAAAGTGAACTTTATGAAAAAATTACAATTAGTATTGTTGGTATTTGCAGTAAGTTGTATTGCATGTAAAAATGAAAACAATAAAAGGCCTAGTTACGGAACATCTGCCGATAGTAAAACTAAAGTAGAAAAAAGTGCATTGTGGACCAAGGCAACATCCCTTTTTAAAGTATTGCCAGAAATAGCCGAAAATGTAGAAAATCCAAGTTCGGAAGCTAAAATTGCTTTGGGAAAGAAATTGTATTTTGAAAAAGCCTTATCTAAAGACCATACCCAAAGTTGTAATACTTGTCATAATATAGATACTTATGGTGTGGACAATAAGTCCTTTTCCGAAGGAAACAATGGAAGTTTAGGAGGGCGCAACTCCCCTACTACCTTTAATGCAGCTTTGCATTTTGCACAATTTTGGGATGGAAGAGAACCCGATGTGGAATCGCAAGCAGGAGGTCCAATTCTCAATCCTGTGGAAATGGAAATGGCATCAGAAGCTGATGTTATAGCGCGTTTGTCTAGCATGAAAGAATATCCATCTATGTTTCAGGCAGCTTTTCCTGATGCCAAAGAAGCGATTAGTTATGACCATTTAAAAAAAGCTATAGGCGCCTTTGAGCGAACGTTGCTTACGCCATCAAAATGGGATAATTATATCAAAGGAGATGAAACAGCTTTAGATAAGGCCGAAAAAGAGGGTTTGGAAAGCTTTATCGAAGCAGGTTGTGTTACATGCCACACAGGACCATTGCTAGGTGGTCATATGTATCAAAAATTTGGTCTATTTGGAAACTATTGGGACCAAACCAAAAGCACCAAAATAGATGAAGGTCGTTTTGAGACTACCCAAGAGGAAGCGGACAAATACTTCTTTAAGGTTCCATCCTTGAGAAATATCGAAATGACCTATCCTTATTTTCATGATGGAAGTATTAGCGATCTCGAACAAGCCGTTCGTATTATGGCCAAGTTACAAAGCAATAAAGAACTAACCGATGCACAGGTTGAAAGCATCGTTGTATTCTTAAAAACATTAACAGGAGAAAAACCTACCATCTAATAATATATAAAATTCACAAAAAACATAAAGGAAGACCATTTTCATATGGTCTTCTTTTGTTATAACTTTATATCGATTTGTTTTGCGATGGCTTGCAGCATGGTCATTTTTCGTATATCTGCTTCATAGTCCAAAGGATAATTACCATAAGCCCCATTGGAGACAATTACAATATTTCGTTTTGGGTTGATATACAAAAATTGACCATAAATACCAACTGCGGAAAAATCTCCGCCATCATCTTCTACAGGTAACCACCATTGATTTTTATAGCCCAATTCATAGTCAGAAGCAGGGTTATCACCAGGTATTAAATAGGGTTTGTCTGCTTTGGTAGACTTTCCTATCCATACAGAATCAATAATTTGTTGATTCTGGAAATTGATCCCCCCATTTTTAACAAGTAAGCCAATTTTAGCCAAATCTCTGGCACTTACAATTAAGCCAGCATAGCCAATGGCTGTGCCAGTTTTATCTTCCAAAAAATAGGCCTTATCTTCTGCTCCTATCCTAGACCATATTTTTCGATAAAAGTACTTTTCTAATCTATGATTTGTTGCTGCCTCCAACACCATTGCCAATATTTGGGTATCCATGCTGGTGTATTGGTTAAAGACCCCTTGTTCTTTATCTCGTTTCATTTGTTTGCTGAAATCGTTTATAGAACCTTTCAAAAAAGCCAGAATAGACTGTACTATTTCGGAATTGAGGTCATCATAATCTTCTACCCATTGAACGCCAGATGCCATATCTAGCAAGTTCTGGATGCGGACCTTTTCATATACGGTTCCTCTCAATGAGGTCACAATGGATCCAGCTGTAGCGTTTAAATCTGGGATATCCCCTTCCTGATGAGCAATACCTATCAATAGAGAAACCATAGATTTTGTACAGGAAAAAACATTTACAGGACTAGAATCTTCATTTCCATTGTAATATCTTTCATATACCAAACTATCGTTCTTTAAAATAAGAAGACTGGTAAAGTTTCTTTTCTTTATTTCATTAGAAATATCCAATACGGAATCTTTATATATAAATGAATTTGGCAATTCTATTTCATTAGTGCGATGAAGCTTATAAGTTGTTTTACTCTTTGCAATTTCGCTGGCCGGATATTCCTTATACAAACTTCGGAAGCTCTGCGCTACATTTTGAGGTTTAAAAGTATTAGAATATTTGGTTAATAAATATATATCTTGTAAGGTTTCTTTGAATAAAAAACCTAAAACTACCAATATGCTCAATACACCTAGGAGTATATATTTCTTTTTCATAATAGTATAGAATTATAAGTGTTCTAAAGATAAGAAAAAGGATACTAGGTGAAAAAAAATAAAAATTGGTAATACAGAAATAAGTATAATGAAGTACTATAGACCCAGTTTGGTGATCACAAAAGTTGTAAAATTCGTATCAATATTTGTAGTGTTGGAACCCGCTTCTCGTTCTGTAAATATACGAATGCTATCCCCTACATCAAATCTTCTTGTATAATGAAAATTCCAACTAGACCGATTGTGACCACTTCCATTCCTAATATATCCTGTAGCTGCTCTCACTCTTGTATTACTACCGTTTACTACCAAGGTTGCCATAGGAGCCGATCGATTTCCAAAACTACTGAAATAACAATTAAAATCAATGTTGTAAATGCCTGCCTCATTAATGGTTATGGTGCTTGCATTGGTATTGCTTACTGCACCATCATTACTGATTTCTGTTCCAAAGAAATTTTTTGCACTAGATCCTAAGGTATTCACGTTAAAGCTCGAACTTGGTGCAAATTCCGCTGTTTTTATAGCTGTAGCTGCAACAGATACCACTGCCACTGGCGCAGAGAGTACTACGCCTTCAGCATTGGTATACAATATATTGAGAACAGAAGTAGATGCTGTATCATCTCTATTGTTGGAATAAGCGCCCAAACGCAAATTACCAGTACGAACATCCAATCGCGTTGAAGGGGTACTGGTTCCTATACCAACCCGTCCATTGTCACCGATCACAAACTCGGTTCCTGCCAATCTACTACTTCCATCCGAATTACTACTGAGTTCTACTCTGGTGTTACTCTCATTATTTTCCAAAGCATCTACTGTTGGATCTACTTGCTGTAAAGTTCCTTTGTTGTCGATCACTCGTATTTGGGCGATTGTACAACAACACGAACCATACCATGCGAAGAAGTAGATTATTCCAATTTTTAAATGCTTTGCTTTCATCCTTTTATTTCACGTAGTGAATTTCTATAAGATCACCTGCGGTAAGGCTCCAATTAGATGCGCCAGTTCCCGGAGAAGGAACCAAGGTAAGTATATTGGTGGCTACAGTATAATCTACGTTGGCAATCAGTTTGGCTCCATTGCGATATACCCATACCTGAGAAAATGAT
>JAOXRU010000124.1 GCA_025800395.1 Flavobacteriaceae bacterium | reverse complement strand
TTGCCAATTAAGGCTTCTACTTGTTTTTCTAATTCTGGTTTCATAATATAAAAAAATTAAAGGTAATTTTTTTGCCTATGAATTTCAAAATCAGTTTTCAACTAAATTTTAGCAAAAACACAAAATATTACACAGTCCCAGCAATCGGTTTTTTGTTTATCTCTATTTGGATCCTGCATTATAGGTGTTCCAATCTTTTGTTTTATAGATGTTTTCACCTATATATTTGGCGATTTTTAAAAATTCCTTAGGTTTGTTATAGCCTGGTACCTTTGTGATATAGCCCGCTTGTTCATCCATAAAAACGGTGGTCGGGTAACTCATTCTGCCTTGCATCAGTCCCGCGGCTAGTTCGTGATATCCTCTTCTGCCACTGTTGATAAACTTAAAGGTCTTCCCGTTGAATTGGATATTTTCTTTCTCTTCTCCATCAAGCTTTACCATATAAAATTTTTCGGTCATATAGGCAGCAACGTCTGGATTGTTGAAGGTGTCTTTGTCCATGCGTTTGCACCAACCACACCAGTCGGTGTAGATGTCTATAAAAATTTTCTTGGGTGTCGTTTCGGATTGGGTTTTGGCGATGGCTTCTTCAAAGCTTATCCATGGAACTTTTTGGTCTTGTGCTTGCATATTATAGCCACCAAAAACCATCAAAAGCAAAAAAGAGACTGCTTGTAATTTTTTGAAATATTTCATTGTAATTTTTTTAGTGCACTTTTCCTAGGAAATAGTGCAAGTATGACTGTTTTTTTTCTTTTACTGCTAAAAGATTGCCAATATAAATATAACTGTTTTTATAATAACAGAAATTTAGTTGTTTTATTTTGATGAAACTTTCAATTTTTCGTTGGAATCAAAAATACTATCGTAATTGACTTGATTTTTTATGAGGTCTTCAAAATTGTCGGCTTTTCGAATCAAATGTGCTTTGCCGTTTAGCCACAATACTTCTGCTGGTCTAAATCTGGAATTGTAATTGCTGGCCATGGATGCACAGTATGCTCCTGCGTTTTCGAAACATAGGGTGTCTCCCTCTTTGATTTCTGCAATTCTACGATTTGAGCCAAATGTATCCGTTTCGCAAATGTAGCCTACAACAGAATAGAATCTCTCCCTTGCGTCGGGGTTGCTGATATTGTGTATATGATGTTCTGATCCATACAGCATAGGGCGTATAAGATGGTTAAAGCCACTGTCGACTCCGGCAAAAACCGTGGAAGTAGTTTGTTTTACCACATTTACTTGAACCAAAAATTTTCCAGCTTCACTAACTAGGAATTTTCCTGGCTCAAAGCCTAAAGTTAATTCTCTGCCATATTCTTTGCAAAACTCGTTAAAACGACTACTGAGTTTTTTGCCCAATTCTTCTATATTGGTTTGTATGTCTCCTACTTTGTAGGGGACTTTGAATCCACTTCCAAAGTCGATGAATTCGAGTTGATCGAAGTTTTTTGCGGTTTCAAACAATATTTCTGAGGCATATAAAAACACATCGATGTCTAAAATATCGCTTCCTGTGTGCATATGAATACCGTTGATACGCATTTTGGTGTTTTCTACTATGCGCAGAATATGCGGGATTTGATGGATGCTAATACCAAACTTAGAATCAATATGGCCAACGGATATTTTGGAATTGCCTCCTGCCATCACATGTGGGTTGATTCGGATACAAATTGGAACATCTGGATGCAAACTTCCAAATTGTTCCAGTATAGAGAGATTGTCTATGTTTATTTGCACTCCCAATGCAGATGCTTCTTCAATTTCTTGGAGGGATACACCGTTTGGTGTAAATATGATGTCCTCGGGCTTAAACCCTGCAAATAAGCCCAATTTCACTTCTTGTATAGATACCGTATCTAAGCCGCTACCCAAACGATTCATGTATTTGAGTATGCTGATATTTGAATTTGCTTTTACTGCGTAGTTAAGTTTTAAAGAAGAAACATTTGAAAAAGCGCCTGTCAATCTTTGGAACTGGTTTTTTATTTTGCTTGCGTCATACACATATACTGGACTTCCAAATTGCTCGGTGATTTGTAAAAGTTGCTTATTTGTCATGTTGTTTCAGTTTAAAGGGCAAAATTAATAGCTGTTTAGCAACTAGCCAATTTATTCTTTACAATTTAATATATTTTAACAATATGTTATATATAAAACAATTTAGGAAGGATGTTTAGGGTTGGATGGTAAAAAATCCATATGAAGATGGCTTTAGTCTCTTTGCTTGTGGAGATATATTTCATGATTATCTATAAAAATATTAGTGATTTTGGCATTGGTTGTTTAATTTTGTTCAGATAATTTACTGAAGTCCATAAAAAATGAATTTACACGAATATCAGGGAAAAGAGATTTTAGCAAGTCACGGTGTGCGCATTCAAAGAGGAATTGTAGCACGCAACGCTAAAGAGGCAGTAGATGCTGCAAAACAATTGACAGAAGAGACCGGAACTGGCTGGCATGTGATCAAAGCACAGGTTCACGCTGGTGGACGCGGAAAGGGTGGTGGCGTAAAACTTGCTAAAAACTTGGCAGAGGTAGAACAAATTGCAGAACAGATAATTGGGATGAATTTGATCACCCCTCAGACTTCTGCACAAGGGAAGAAGGTGCATCAGGTTTTGGTTGCAGAAGATGTTTATTACCCAGGGGATAGTGAAACCAGTGAGTTTTATATGTCTGTATTGTTGAATCGCGCTAGTGGTCGGAACATGATTATGTATTCTACAGAAGGGGGAATGGATATTGAGCAAGTAGCAGAAGACACGCCACATCTTATATTTACAGAAGAAATTGATCCAACGATCGGTTTGTTGCCATTTCAGGCGAGAAAGGTGGCTTTCAACCTTGGTTTGAGTGGTACTGCTTTTAAGGAAATGGTAAAGTTTGTAATGTCTTTGTATAAAGCATATGTAAGTAGTGACTCGAGCTTGTTTGAAATTAATCCAGTTCTCAAAACTTCCGATGATAAAATCATGGCAGTGGATGCAAAGGTTACATTAGATGATAATGCTTTGTATCGTCATAAGGATTATGTGGAAATGCGTGATGTACGAGAAGAAAATCCTATTGAAGTAGAAGCCAAAGAAGTTGGACTAAACTATGTGGATTTAGAAGGAAATGTTGGATGTATGGTAAATGGTGCTGGTCTGGCAATGGCTACAATGGATTTGATAAAAATGGCTGGTGGTGAGCCTGCCAACTTCTTGGATGTTGGTGGAACAGCCGATGCCAAGAGAGTGGAAACGGCATTTAGAATTATTTTAAAAGACCCAGATGTGAAAGCAATATTAGTCAACATATTTGGAGGTATTGTGCGCTGCGATCGCGTAGCTCAAGGTATCGTAGATGCGTACAAAAATATGGGAGACGCTATCAATGTGCCCATCATAGTGCGTTTACAAGGTACAAACGCCGAACTAGCAAAAGAATTGATCGATACTTCTGGTTTAGCGGTGCACTCCGCAGTTCAATTCCAAGAAGCTGCAGATAAAGTAAAAGAAGTTTTGGCATAATAAACTTCCAATTAGAATATATTACAAAGGTTACATTATTGTTAATGTGACCTTTTTTTATTTATAGTAACATTTTCAGGCTTTTATTGTAGATTTTCTTGAAAAGCTGATTTTTACCTTGTTTTTTATCAATATAAAAAGATGTTTTGAAGGATTCATTAAACATCCAAAAAATGTAAGTTTATTCTCTATTATTAGAAAATGGTTAACAATATTATATCCTTGTCAAATAGCTTATTAAGACTTTTATCGTGGGAAAATTCATTGTAGTTTTGCTCTGTAATCAAAAAACATTCGCAATGAGAAATTTCAAACACCTAATGTTAATCGCTGTACTTTCCCTGGCAACCTTGGGCTTGGCAGCACATGTAAATCCGAAAGGAGAAACAGTAGATCCTGTCAAGAATCAAATCTCTAATCAAATTACCTCCTTGTTGGAAACAAACAACTTGAAGGTGCAAGGAGCGGATTTGCTTGCCTTCGTACACCTAACTATCAATGCCAAAAACGAATTGGTGATATTGGATGTACGCACAGAATCCCGCCAATTGGAATCTTTTGTTAAAAGCCGTTTAAACTATCAGAAGATACAAACTATGGCTTCGAGCTATAGGAAGTTTTTTGGGTTTAGATTACGGGTAACCAAAGATCGGATTCGTTTACGAGGATAAAAATTTTACTTAAGTATTTCTTAAAATTGTTATTCTTCTGTTAAAAGACCAAATCCACTGTAACAGAACTGCTTATCAGGCGTCTTTTAAGTATCAATTAAAAAACGTAAAGTCATGAAAAAAGTAACATTATTATTTATCGGTTTATTTTTATTTGCAACTAGTATGGCGGTAGCCAAAGAGGTTGAAGATCCAAAACCAAGCAAAAAGCTTAGTTTGACAACACAAATTCAAAGTATATTGAATAAAAACAATGTAAAACAGGTATCTCATATGAAAGGAGAGGTGTTGTTTACAGTAAATACCAATCGCGAAATCGTGGTGCTTACCGTTACTTCTAATTCAAAATCATTTGAAAATTTTGTAAAGACAAAATTGAATTATAAAAAGGTTGCTGTTGCAAATTATCGGGAAGGAAGAACCTATAAAGTTCCTGTTCGATTCAAATAAGGCATTGTACACCATTTTTATTTTAAAAGCTATCTCAAAGAGATGGCTTTTTTTTTGTAGGTACAATATCTCGCCAGTATTATCGTCTTATATATGAAAACACTAAAAAAGAAATTACAATGACAAAACCGGAGATTTTAAGCCTTTTATCAGAAATGATAGCCTTTGCGGAAACGGATGGTAAATTGGTAGAAAGAGAAATGGATTTTTTGAAGGCAGTTGCTAAGCAGCTAAAAGTTTCTGATGATGTGTTTGCACAGTTGCTCCAAAACAGGGCAGATTATGTGCCGCTAAAACCAGAGTCTCAGCGTATTCTCCAATTTTACCGTTTGGTGCTGTTGATGAATGTGGATGAGAATATTAGTGAGCAAGAGGTGAAAGCGGTATATGCCTTCGGATTAAAAATGGGATTGCAAGCAGATGCTATTACCAGTGTATTGGAAAGTATGCACCAATTCCCTAATAAAATTATTCCTCCAGAAAAATTAATCGAGATTTTTAAAAGACAACACAACTAATTTGGGTATAACGCAATGGAAGATACTTCTTAAGCTTCTGTACTTATAAATTCTTGAAATCGATCTTTGGTTTTGGATTGTCTTTAGTGCCGCGCAAGTGTATGACTAATGCGTTTAGAAAATTTCGCAATACCTGATCTCCACATTTTTTGAATTTGGGATGGTCTTCCTTGCGGAAAAAAGCATTTAGTTCACTCTTACCAATGTTGAAATCCACCAATCGCATAATATCTACAATTTCGTCATCTCTCAATTGTAAAGCTACACGCAGCTTTTTCATTACATCATTGTTGCTCATATCAGAATTTTTGGCAAATATACACTTTATTTAGCGACAAAATGACACTATTTAAAAAAGAAAACATGACAAAAAGACATTAAAACAAAGATGGTATTTTTTTTGTCCATCTCTTTACAAATAACTTTAAAATTTAAGATCATGTTATATAATAGAAACAGTAACCTTCCGAGTATTTTTGATAATGTATTGCATCCTAGTTTTTTTAATGAATTTGATGGAAAAGAAATGCAACATATAGCAACCAATATTGCAGAGGATGCTTCTGCCTATCATTTAGAACTATTAGTGCCTGGTTGGGAGGAAAAAGATTTTGAGGTGAGTTTAGAGAATGATGTCTTACAGATTGAGGCAAAAACAATAGTTCATGAAGAAGATAAATCGAAGAGAATCATTCGTCGAGAATTTCGTCAAAAACAATTTGTAAAACGTTTTCAGATTCCTGATGATGTGGATCAAGATCTAGTCAATGTTAAGTACTTAGAAGGTATATTAAAGTTTGTGTTACCAAAAAAAGAAATTAGCACTTCAAAGACTAAAAGATTGTTAAAAGTAGGGGCGGAATAAAAAAATAGCCCCATTTTTGTCGAGAGAAATTGAAATGGAAAAGAAGAATTCTCTTTTATAATTTCATATAGTTAGTTGATTAGTTAGTTAGTTTTAGAAACACCCTGAAGCATCCGTTTCAGGGTGTTTTTTTATAGTTTTTCTTTTAAAATAGTGATTTGATCTCGCAATGCTGCAGCTTGAATAAAATCGAGCTCTTTAGCTGCTTTTTCCATCATTTTTCGGGTATCTCTAATTTTCTGTTGAATTTGTTCCTTGCTCAGGTATGCAACATCGGGTTCTGCAGCTAACTTGGCTTCTTTTTCGTAGTGATAGGTAGAAACACTGTTTTTTGCCAAGCTGTTATCCAAGCTCTTTTTTAATGGTTTGGGTTCCAGACCGTGCTTTTGATTATAGTTGATCTGTTTTTCTCGTCTATAGTTGGTTTCATCTATTGTTTGCTGCATGCTTCTGGTAATTTTGTCTGCATACATAATGGCTTTACCTTCTACATTTCTTGCGGCACGACCAACGGTTTGGGTCAAAGAGCGCGTACTGCGCAAAAAACCTTCTTTGTCTGCATCTAAAATGGCTACTAAAGATACTTCTGGCAGGTCTAAGCCTTCTCGCAATAGATTCACACCGATCAACACATCAAATATGCCCTTACGCAAATCTTGCATGATCTCTACACGCTCCAGAGTATCTACATCACTGTGTATATACCGACATCGCACCTGTATGCGACTCAGATATTTGGTGAGTTCTTCTGCCATGCGTTTCGTCAAAGTGGTCACTAGTACTCTTTCGTCTTTCTCTACCCGAATTTGTATTTCCTCTATCAGATCATCAATCTGATCTAGGCTAGGGCGTACTTCTATTATAGGGTCCAACAAGCCCGTTGGACGAATAATTTGCTCTACATATAGGCCTTCTGTTTTTTTTAGTTCATAGTCTGCAGGGGTTGCGCTCACATAGATGACCTGATTCTGCAAAGCTTCAAATTCTTCGAACTTTAAGGGTCTGTTGTCCATAGCTGCTGGAAGCCGAAAACCAAACTCTACCAAATTCTCCTTTCGAGAACGGTCTCCGCCATACATGGCGTGTACCTGTGGAACGGTAACATGACTTTCATCTATTACCATCAAATAATCCTCTGGGAAATAATCCAACAAACAGAATGGACGGGTTCCTGCCTCTCGGCCATCTAAATATCTGGAATAGTTTTCTATGCCAGAGCAATAGCCCAATTCTCTGATCATTTCCAAATCAAAGTTGGTGCGTTCTTCCAATCGTTTGGCTTCTAAACTCTTTCCGGTTTCCCTGAAAAAATCAAGCTGTTTTACCAAATCATCCTGAATTTGCTCGATGGCTTTTTGCAATACATCTGGAGAGGTAACAAACATATTGGCCGGATAGATGGTCAATATTGTATAAGATTCGATTTTTTTGTTTTCAATAGGATCAAACGCCTCTATTTCCTCAATTTCGTCACCAAAAAAATGTACCCGAAATGCATGGTCGGCATAACTTGGAAAGATATCTACTACATCTCCTTTTACACGGAAATTTCCGTGCATAAATTCTGCTGTAGTTCTCGAATACAGACTTTGTACCAATTGGTGTAAAAATTTGGTCCTTGATATAATCTGATCTCTTTCGATACGTATTACATTTTTCTGGAATTCTACGGGGTTGCCAATACCGTACAAACAAGATACGGAGGCCACAACCAACACATCTCTTCTTCCAGATAGAAGGGAGGAAGTTGCGCTCAATCGAAGTTTTTCAATTTCTTCATTTATAGAAAGATCTTTTTCAATGTAGGTTCCGGTAACTGGGATATACGCTTCGGGTTGGTAATAATCGTAGTAGGAAACGAAATATTCCACTGCGTTATTTGGAAAGAACTGCTTAAATTCCGAGTATAGCTGGGCAGCAAGGGTTTTGTTATGTGCCAAAACTAGTGTGGGTTTTTGTACCTTTTCAATGACATTGGCGACGGTAAAAGTTTTACCCGAACCGGTCACTCCCAAGAGGGTTTGATATTTTTCTTCTGCTGTAATGCTATCTACCAACTGTCCGATGGCTTCTGGCTGGTCTCCAGTAGGTTGAAATTCAGATTCTATTTGAAACTCCATAGACTGCTTTTTTACAAAACTACGAAGAAATATACTAGTAATTTGATGGAATTGAAAACGCTATGGTGTCATCACAAATAGCATGCAATATACTAGGATGGCATATAATACCATTTCTATTTTTAAAATGCCCTTAAACGAAATAGAAAGGAAAAAAGGGCTATTTATCGGGTTGATTTTAAACTAGAAATGGTATAGCTACGATCAAAAACTTTTTGCTAACTTATCGCAATAGAGAAAAATGGCCTTGGTATTCTCTACCGTCTTCTAAGAAAATGCGAAACCAATAATCGCTAGCGGGCAATGGTTTTCCTTCGAAAAAACCATCCCAACTCCAATCTTTTTGGTTTAGTTGCGCAAGAACTTTTCCAAAACGATCGTAAATATATACTTCGGTTTTTTGATGAAAATTTTCGTTTACTCCTAGTATTTGCCAATAATCGTTGATTCCATCCCCATTGGGTGAAAAAAACTTGGGATAACCTATAATGGCAATCTCCCTTTCGCTAAGACCACAACCATTTTTATCTCGTATATATACTCGATGTAAACCTGGGGCGATATTCTCAAAATAATTGGAATTTTGATATGGTCCAAAGGCTTCATCCAAGCTATATTCGTAGTTCCCTTCGCCGCTCACCAATATTTCGATAGTATTGTTGCTTTGTAAGTCTCGAATGCGTATTTCTTCTATGGTTGCATTATTGGAAGCACCGACACTAAAATCCTTTTTGCTTTCACAATGCACCATTTCCCCGTCATTGTTGTAAATATAGGATAGGTAAAGTCGATAATTTCCTATTTCTTGTATGTCCACATTTATTTGTTGACCAACTTCTTGTTCACTATTGCCAACTATTTTTACCCAACGGTATCTATCAAATCCCAGTGCAGCGGACAATTGCAAAGGTGGTGCGTTGGTGCAAAGCAAATAATGGTCATCAATATTTACTTCAGGAGTTGGTTGTACTTTTAGTTCTATTTGCTCTACTCCTTCACAATTATTGTTGCTTTCTAATCGGACAAATATGGTAGTGCTACTGGTGGTATAAATGCCGCTCAGTGGTTTGTTTTCTATGGCGGCATCCTCTCTAGTCGCGTAGATATAAACATCCAATCCTGGATATTGTGCTCTGATAATTTCTAAGTCAAAACTGGCTTCTGCTTGACTGGGATTTGTTTTGGTGTCACATTGATAATAAGTTTTACTGATGTCTAAGCTGGAAAAAGTCGGGTCTACATCTAATCGAAGTTCTGCAAAATTTTCACATCCATTGTCGTTCACAGTTTTTACATATAACAATTGGTTGTCGTAAGCATTAATATAAGAAGTGATATTTGTAATAAAGGTATTTGCGTTTTGTGCTGCTATGGATTCATAAAAAAAATACTCTAAATCTGTATTGCCTCCACCAATGGCATTTATGGCTTGTTCTAGATTAATGGTAGTGATCCCATCCGTAGAGTTTTGGAGATCAATATCGCATTGTACTAGGGTGTAATCATTGGCCGTGGGCAAATCATAAAGTTCTAGTTCTACGGGTACCACGCTAAAACAATCTACATCTGTCTTGTCTTCCACACGTGAATAAATGGTGCGACTACCGCTATTATAATTTGTTGGAAGTGCATTGGTGGCGTTCTTTGCTTCATTTTCGGTCAGGTGAAAACTGATATTGTAATCGCTATTGTTTAATCCATTGAGTATTTCTGTTGTATTGCTCTGTAGGTTAAAGACTTCTGTTTGATTGCCTCCTGTGTCACATAGACTGAAAGTAGGCGGACTAGCAATATTTGGTGCGCCCGATATAGTGAGGTCAAAATCAGTAATGCTAAAACATTTGGTGAAAGGGTTGTAGACTCTAGCAAATATTTTTTGATAGGGAATATTGCTAGTGTATGGCGATAAAAGCACGTTGATATGGTCTACAGCATCTGCTCGGCTGAGATGGTAACTGATTTCGAGATTGGGATCGTTGTGAATAAAGGATGTTTGTGCATCTAAATCAAATGCGGCACTTCCGTTGAGGCTGCATTTTTCTAAATTGGGAGCTTTCCTTGCATCAGGACCAGGTTTGAAGGCGCCATTGCCCAACATAGCACTTCCAGTCCAATTCAATCGAAAGGGACTTTTGCCTTCTGGACGGTCTATAACCAAAAAATACACTTCACCTGGCGATACATCTACAGATTTCACATAACTATTTCCGTTTGGGCCCGGTCCTTCGTTTAAATCAGTTTCGACATTGTTCATGCCAGTGCGATTATGTGTCAACCCAGCTTGAAGTGGATTTGTAGTAGAGCAGCGAATTGATTGTCCGATGCTATCGCAGCGTACTTCCGGTCCAAAAAGAAAAAAATCGTAGTCTACAGTCATGTCCGAACTCTCTGGTTCTAGGTCAAAACCGAGATTGCCAGCTTGAATAATTTCTAATCGAAGCCATATGCTATTAGATTCCAAAAGGTTGCAGGCGTTGGAATCTTGAAGTTCTTGTACCCCAGCACCAGAGGAATTGGATACGATTTCCTCACTACCACATACTGTTATGGCGGAGATGCAATCGTTTGGTAGATTGTTGTTTGAAATCTGTGCGTGGGTTAGTATACTGCAGCATCCAAAAAATAGGCAGAGGTATTTTAACATTTTTTTTTGGTTGGAAGTTTAAATATAGGATATTATTTCAAGTTGTACAATTCTGATCAAACAATTGAGATGCATGAACGAAAAACACATAAAAGAAGGCATTAGCGGTCTTCTTTTTTAATGGTTGATATGGTTATTCTGTTTCAATTACAAGTCTCTTCTCTTTAGTAAGGCATAAGAACCATAGATAAATAAAGCGGTCCAAGCCAACACGATTAAAATCTCGTAGCTGTGTACAGCATAATCCTTGGATAGATCTTCACCAATCTGATTGGCAACAGAGCGTACTGCTTTAAATCGAGTAAAAGGTTCTTTTATAAGGTTAGACATCGCATTTAGTGGCAGTATTTGTGCTATAAAGTTTGCAACCGCATCGGGTGCTTTCCATTTTGTTATTCCTATAATAATACCTTCTATGGCTTGCCATAATACTAAAAATCCAAGCGCAAAAGCAGATCGTTTAATGAGCATGCCCAAAAACAAACAAAAAGAGAAGAAGCCAATGTGTTTTACAAAATAGCCCAATATATACTGCATGTCTGTAAAGATGATGCTAATTTCTTTAAAGTCGGAATACACCAGTCCGAGAACCAAGGAAACCAAAAAGATAAAAACAGTAGAAATAAGCGAGAACATAAGCACGGTAAGAAACTTACTAGCGATAAATTCTTTTTTAGAAAAGCCATCAATAAGGTTTTGCTTAATGGTTTTATTGCTGTATTCGTTGGCCATCATGGATACAATTACTATGGCTAAAAACAATTTTAATAAAGACGCAATAAAGGTGTTCAGATGCCAAATATATGGGAAGTTAAATATGCCTTGTTCTGCTAAATGAAATTTTATAGGGCCGATATCAAACTTAACAGCAGCAAATAGCGCTATAGATAGCAATAAAATAAAGTAAGAAACAATTAATATTTTACTGGATCTATTGCTCCAGAGTTTTATAAATTCTATTTCTAAAAGACGTATCATGGGTATTTGTTTCTAAAATTAGTTTTGTTCGTTTTTGGTCAGGTTAAGGAATTGTTCTTCCAAGCTCTCTTTTCGTTGTACCAAATGGGTAAGCACGATACCTTTTTCAAAAGCAGCCTTATTCATTGCAGCTGCAGAGAATGGCGCTTCCAGTATGGCTTGCAGTTTACCGTTTAAGGGATTCACCCTTCCTACTTGAGGAATACTATTTAAAAACTGTTGTAAAGCTTCGCTATCTTCGGCTTGTATTTCGAAGAAACCATGACTTTTTATCATTTCATCTACACGACCGGAATAGAGTTTTTTTCCTTGGCGCAGTATCACTACATGACTGCATACTTTCTCTACTTCGTCTAAGAGATGCGAAGCCAATAATATAGTAGTGCCATTAGCAGCAATTTTCTTGATGATTTCTCTAATTTGATGAATTCCTTGCGGATCTAATCCATTAGTGGGTTCATCTAATATTAAGATTTCAGGATCATTCAATAAGGCAGAGGCAATGGCCAAACGCTGTTTCATTCCTAAAGAAAATGTTCGGAACTTACTATGCATTCTATCGGATAAGCCAACCAATGCTAATTTCTCCGTAATTTTTTCTTCCTGTACTCCTTTTATTTTACAAACCAAACGAAGGTTTTTGTAGGCCGACATATAGGGGTAAAAATTGGGTCGTTCGATGATTGCACCTACTTTTTTCAAGGCTTCATGTGTAGAAGTATTGCCGCCAAACCAAGTGAAGTTGCCATCTGTGGCATTTACCACATTGAGTACGATGCCCAAAGTTGTGGATTTTCCACTTCCATTTGGCCCCAAGATGCCGTATACATTTCCTTTTTCTATAGTAAAGCTAAGGTTGTCTACTGCTGTGAGGTATCCGAAACGCTTTGTTAAATTTTCTATGGTGAGTATCGTTTTCAAATTGTTGGCTTTTAAAGGCATTTCAAACTAGAAATGGCATGATTTATAAACAAGACGACTATTATGCCTTTTTGTTACAGTTTATAATAAGGAAATTTTACGATTAATAAAAATTACTATTAGAAATGAAGTAAGTGATATCGCGCTTATTTTTAAAGAGCATTTTAAACAAGAATTGGTAGTGTGTTGCTGTGTTTTTTGGTTTCTAGAGTTGTGTTTAGTGGATTTTGGAGCTGTATTTTGCTGTTATTAGAACTTTGTAGAAGGTTGCTAGACCCTTGAAATTTTCTATTTCTAGAATTTTTTTTTAGATGACTACCCTTGTAAAAATGGGCTTTTTCAGCGATTAATGGGTTAGGTTTTTGCAATATTTTCTTACCGTTATTTGTTTTTGGGTACACTCGAATTTTTAAACTTACCATAGAATGGTTACCTTGTGGCATGGAAGAAAAATTAATGTCGAAGAAGAAACCGGCTTATCCTGTTTCTAAAGAGTTGGAAGTATATTTAGATTATTATAAACGCAGTATACAAATTCCTATTTTTTACGACGATTTGTTACGGTTCTCTGGATCGATAACCGTTTATGATGATAATGATGAAGATACCCTTTGGATACGGGTATATTATAACGAGTTTGAACGAGACGAAATAGATCTTAGCCTAAAGCGGGTGTATTCTATTTTACATTCCGACGGATCGGACAATATTATCGACTACCTTAATGTAGATGCGGTAGACTATTGTACCTTTGGGAACTCGAAGCCCTTCCGTATAAAAATTAGAAATATACTTAACGATAATTACACCTATTTTTATGTAAAGAAAACAGATGCCTCTCGTATCTACGGCTTAGAACTAGAGCATATGTTGTCGCCTTACAATCTCAACTTTCTAGTGTATAAAGATACCCTTATAGAGGAGCATATTGCTGGTATTCCTGGCGATGTATTTATTAAAGATTTCTTACCTACACGCACCGAATCGGAAAAAGCTATGCTTGCCAAAGAGTTTGTAAAGTTTAACGAGCGTTGTATGATTCGGCTACTGGGCGATATGCGCTCGTATAACTACGTAATTGTGCCTACGCACGATTTCGACCATGTGGTGTATAAGATACGTGCTATAGATTTCGACCAGCAGTGTTACGAAGGAAAGCTGAAGGTGTATCGGCCACAGTTTTTTAAAGAAAATTTAACCATGGTGCAAATGGTGCAGGAACGTTTGCAGACTTCCTCCATCGATCAGTATAAAATAGAGGAACGCTCTATAGTTGCCAAGCGAATTTTAAGTAGTGGGGTACGTATAAAAAATTTAGTGGCTATTATGAAGAAAGATGTTATTTCTACGCCCGAAAATGTGCACCAACTAAAAATGGAAATACAAGAATTGGCACAAGATTCTAATTTTAAGAATGCCAATAATATGGGAGAAACCCTTGGTATGGCCTTAGATTTTGTAAAGAAACACTACCAAGATGTGAGTATGTTGTAGGGGAGAAGCAAACGATGAGTTTTGAAGGTTAATAGACAACCATATTCTCTGGCAAGGCCACAAGGCCAACTTATCATTCAAAACGCATTACTAAAGAGGCAATGCTGGCTGCACTCGCTGCCTAATACCATTTCTGTTTAAAAACACCCCAATAAACAGCCCTTTTTTCCTTTCTATTTCAGAACAAAAAGAAACCGTAGCTGCGGCTATGCTTGATTTTTCTTCTTTATATATAGCTATATAAACATAAAATACCAGGTATCTTTTGCGTAAAAAAACAAATTTCATCGTTAAAAATTTTCAACGTAACAAAGGTTATGCTTCAAATTTTTGTCTCGAACTTTGTCTTTTTACTTTTAAAATCTACTATGGTTCCCGCACGAATCCTTTCGTGTGGTGGCATTTTATATTCATTTAGCTATAAAGAAAAAAATCTTCTATTTCTTTTTAGGGCATTTCAAAATAGAAATGGTATAAGGCCGTTGCAAAACGTTTTAAGCTCCATATAATTGCTCCTTTTTGGCGTGCTTTTGCAAGGGTTTTTACTTCTGCTCTTTATTAAAATACACTAGGTAATAATACATCTGACGCTCTTCGTCCCAGCCTTTTTCGATGAATTTCTCTGCGGATTCTGGGTTGATAAAATCCATTTTAATTTGAATGTTGGTGTCTAATTCGATTACATTCTTAATCTTCTTTCGAACATCGGAAACGGCCTTGTTGGCAATATCGAAATTAGAAACATCCTCTACGCTAAACTTAGGGCCTTTTTCTACCTTGTAGTGCTTAAACTCTGGTATGAGTTCTGGGTTTTCGATTACCTCGTTTAAAAAATTGCTCTCTTCAAAAGTATCGTTTTTGGCAAAGTGGTTTACCGCCTTGTTCATAAACAAGACCTCCTGTTGCTTGTCTTCGGCAGGAAGTACCACATCTTTGGCAAAGCTCTCGCAAAATTTTAAATACTTTTTGGTGTAGAAGTTTTCATCTGTAAGGGCTTCTATGCCCAGGAAGTTTTCCATCCAATACTTGGTATCGTATCGGTTACTATCTACAGTTAGAATTTTAAAGCCGTTTTCTTTTTCTACATTAAAAATAATACAACCTTTGTCTAACTTGTTTATGTTAATGCCTTGTTCTATACGTATTTCGATGTTTTTTTCTTCATCGTCGAATTGTAAGAAATCGTGTTTTAATTCACTTTTAAAAATACCTAAGGCATCTATTTTTTGGTTGTCGAGCATTACATTGCTAAGGTGGGCTACGTACAATTCGCCACTTTTTATATGTGGGTGGTTAGATTGCTCGAACAACATGGTTGCTATTTTCTTAGATTGCCCATGCACACAAGAAGGATCTTCGAAGATGGCTTCGGCAATTTCGAACAAGGGATTCATAGATGGTTCTATTTCGTGAAAAAAACGGAAATAGTTTTCTTCCTTATCGCGAAATGGCTTGAAGAAATATTCTTTTAAGATCCCAGATAATTCGTCGTTTAACGGATAGGCGTTTTCCGAAAGAAATACTTGTTCGTTTTTACTTTGATTTCCTACGCGGTGTATCGATAAGCTATCGATCTGAGTGGGATATAAATTTAGCATGTTTGTTTTTTTAAAGGATTACGGTTTAATTCCAGTTGGTATCGTGGTACAGATCGTCTAAATCTTCATCGTTTAAAGAATCCGATAGCGGATCTTCTTGGCCTTCTGCCTTAAATTCTTTTTCAGGAGGGGTATCTGGTAATTGTCCGTGGCTGTAGAGTAATTGCGGGTAGGTAGCTCCGGCATCTGGTTCTGCTATTTCTGCAAGTTCGATGAAGAAGGTCCACATATGAAAGAAATCGTAGACATATAGCAGGCGATTGTCGTTTTCGTTTACTAAAGTATCTATAATGGTATTGGCCATAAGTAATACCCCGCCTGGGGTTTCGCCCATATCGAAAAGGGCAATTTCTTCGCCTTGGTGCCATTCTTCGTCCGATTGGTAAAAGGATGCCATTTCGGTGCCATCGAAACCAAAGGCTTGGGTAATGGTGTTGTGAAGACTCTCAAAGGTATGATCTCCGTCTATAGCGATATCTCGAAAAATATCTCCGTCTGCATCTAAAATAATCCTAAATTTGTATATCATGTTCTCCGTGCGATTTGCGCTACAAAAATACGTTTTTCTGTGTATAATACTAGTTCTAATTAAAAATAACCCTAATTAAAGCTCTTTTTGTATTCTCTTATGCGTTGTTATGGTTTTTGCAAGTTATAAATAGCCCATTAAAACCGTGTCTGGTCTAAGAAAATTAAAATAAACTATGTGTATATGATACCGAAATTGGGTTTAAGGGTATTTTAAACCAGAAATGGTATTATTTTAAAACAGGACTGTTTTCTAGATCTAATACACTATCGGTAACGATTACCTGAAACCAACTATTAAACAATGTATAGTTACGTTTTTTTGGCCACTTGGTCTCGTCTTGCCACCAGGAGAATAGTTCTTGTTCGAAAATCTCATCGTAATTTGTTTTTAGCCAGTGTTTTAAATCCATATCTAGGTCTTTTAAGAGGTATGTATTGGCACTGGTGTTGGATTTATTTAGCTGTACTTGATCTTCGGCTAAGCTGTTTGCCCATTTGAAAAAGGGAGGTTTGTGAATGAGTATAATTGCGGCTCTATTAATATAACCAGGCTCGTATTGCTCTTGCAAATTTTCTTGTTCCAAATTAAATTCGTCGTCGTATTCGCGCATTCTTTCTCGAAATTCTTCTTGGCTTTCGGTTTCTATTTGGAGCTGGGGGTCTGTGTCTTCATAATTAAATTCAAAATTGGAAATCATCCTATTGTTATTGGGGTACTTTTCTTTTTTGAATTCAATTATTTTTTTTAGCAATGGGACTAGATGTTTAGGAAAAGTAGTTTCTAATCCTTCTTGAATAATTGATTCTGGTGCGTCCTTCATTATAATGGCCGTATTCCATGTGCCTATGAGTAGTTCTACTTTTTCTTCTGGGTCTTTTATCTTGGAGAGTTCTTTATGGAAATGACCATAAAAATGAGATATGTATTGGGCGTACTTTTTGTTGGTGTCTTTATTTTTGTTGGTGTCTCCAGTTTGGTGGTTAAACAAATTTATAATACCATCTTCCATACTATTGCTTTTTATTTGTTGTAGCTAAAATAGCATGATTTTAGGGAATATCATTTCTATTTTAATACAACCCGAATAAATAACCTATTTGCTTTCTGCTGCGATATATAACTATAGCAACATAAAATGACAGCTAGCGTGCTGGTATATGAAAAGTAGGCGATTTTGAAGAACGAAACTTTGGGTTGTGCTTAAAGTTTAAACCAAGTCAAAAACTATAAATTTAGTGTTATTTTGCCTATTTGTGTAAACCTTGTTGGTTGTTGTTTATTCCGGTACAATACTACTACCAGCAATTACTTTCCATTTATTATTAAATAACGTGAGTTCGATATAACTTACGCACACAGTTTATTTTGATTTTCTTAGGCTAGGCTTGGCTTTGAAGGGCTATTTATAGCTCGAAAAGATCACAACGACGCATAAGGAAAGACAAAATAAATCTATAGAAAGCCTTATAAACAG
>JAOXRU010000118.1 GCA_025800395.1 Flavobacteriaceae bacterium | reverse complement strand
TTGCCAATTAAGGCTTCTACTTGTTTTTCTAATTCTGGTTTCATAATATAAAAAAATTAAAGGTAATTTTTTTGCCTATGAATTTCAAAATCAGTTTTCAACTAAATTTTAGCAAAAACACAAAATATTACACAGTCCCAGGTGGTATGGTTTATTTCTTGCCCAAAGAACCCTTCTTCTATTTTATGGTTGTCAAATTCGCCTTTAGCCTGCAATAACAAAGAACCCGAACCCACGGCAGGGTCGTATATTTTATTCACTTTGTCCTGCCCATGCAATGCCAGCTTGGCAATAAGTTTGGATACATTTGGCGGTGTAAAGAACTCCCCACCCGATTTACCTGCATTGGCGGCATAGTTGTGTATTAAAAACTCATAGGCATCGCCAAACATGTCTATTTTAGAATCTTCAAAACGCATTTGTATGCCTTCAACCCCTTTTAAAATATCTGCTAAACGGCTGTTTTTATTTTCTACGGTATTCCCCAAGCGGTTACTGGTGGTATCAAAATCGGCAAAAAGGCCTTTGATATCGGGTTCGGAGGCATAGCCATTGGCCGAACTTTCTATAGCCGTGAAAATCGCAGCCAAATCGGTGTTCAGATTTTCGTTATCCTTGGCATTTTTTACCACGTTTACAAACAACTGACTGGGGTAAATAAAGTAGCCTTTTGTTTTAATAGCGTCTTCTTTTATCTCTGGCGTAATCACCGAGTCGGGCAAACTAGGATAGTTTACACTCTCATCGCCAGCCTCTATAAACTCAGTAAAGTGTTCGCTTATGTAGCGATAAAAAAGGGTGCCTAATACAAATTGTTTAAAGTCCCAGCCATCTACAGCGCCACGTACATCGTTGGCTATTTTCCAGATTTGGCTTTGTAATTGTGTGCGTTGGCTTTTGCTTGTCATTAAATTTCTTTTAACGGTATTCTAGTTTTATTTTTAAAGAATGCTCTAGGTTCTGTTTCTATTTTTGTTAGTTCGTGTTTGGCTATTTGAGCACTAAAATACATCGCAATTTTGGTTTTTGGTTGTGTTTTTCCGCAAAATCATTCGGCGCTTTCAAATTCTCAGAGGGAATCTCCCGATTTTTGCCTCTATTCTTTGGATACTTTTAAAACTCTACATGTCTATGTCTCTTCAATTAATATAAAATTCTAGTGTATTTAAAGGTGTTATTTTTGATATAATAATGAGAACCTAAAACATCAAATGGGTCTAGAGAGAATTTTCGAGCCTTCCATATTGCTAAATACCTTTTATAACTAGCCTTCAATAGCCAGTTATTCGCTCAAAATTATTTTGGTGAAACTGAGTTTGTTTATAGATAATTAATTGTTGATATACAGTTGGTAATAGCTGCAATGGTTTCTTATTCTTGCTCTAAAATTGGTATCGGAATATCTATCTTCTATAGTCGAAAACGACATGTTTTTGGGAAGGCTTATGGTTTGCCAGGAGTACTCGCCATAGCTTATATTCATTCTATCTTGGCTTGGAGCCAGATTTAACTCGCATTTTGCTATATTAAAATAACAACGTGCTTCGAATTCTCTATCCCTGCTTAGCCTG
>JAOXRU010000116.1 GCA_025800395.1 Flavobacteriaceae bacterium | reverse complement strand
CTTGCCAATTAAGGCTTCTACTTGTTTTTCTAATTCTGGTTTCATAATATAAAAAAATTAAAGGTAATTTTTTTGCCTATGAATTTCAAAATCAGTTTTCAACTAAATTTTAGCAAAAACACAAAATATTACACAGTCCCTATCCTATTTTTTCCCATGGTGGCTCCACATCTAATGATGTCGTATTAACATACATCTAAAAATCTTACACAAACTCCGTTCTTTTTAATATACTATGTCTAGGGTCGTCTTCCGCTAGCTCCGACAATATCACCCCCTTGGCCTTGCTACAGAGTACCATCAGCTTTTTGCTGCTCTTGCTGGTATCGATCAATTGCACATTGTAATCGTCTTTGGCATTGTTGACCTCTTTGCTGAGCTTGGCCAATTCTTTCTGAAATTTCTTCAATCTCGGAAGTTTGATATTGGCATTGTTGGGATTGTAAACAGGTCCAAGCCCTTCCAATAGTTCCACGATATAGATTAGGGTAGCTAGGCGATTTCCGTACGTACTCCCATGGGGGGTAAACCGTCGCAAAGCCGCCACCGCCATGGGATCGGCCGCCAATCGCTTTTCCTCCTCCTTGCGCGCCTTGCTCTTGTTGGCATTGCGGGTAATGCGAATAAGCGCGGCCACCAAATCTATAGTGTGCTGTGGTATGCCCTTTTTGTTGTGCAAATACAAATTGATGCGCGTAAATGACTTGTTTACCCCATCCTGATCGCTGTCGAAGCGAGCCTGACGATGGGCCACTAGCCGCTGCTTGTTGCTCTTGCTGAGTATATGCTTCTTCAGCATAGCCTCGCAATGGGCAAAATGCTCCTGCAACTCGCTTACCGATTCTGCTTCGGTCTTCTTATAGGCCGAAAACTTGTCGAGACTGGCCAAAAATTGCCGCCCCTTCTCTATACGGTTTTCCAATTTTACCGTAGTATTGTTGCGCTTCTTTTTTTCCGAAACGGATTGCATATTTTCTGTTTTTTGATTTTTTTTGGCTTCCATTAACTTCTTGTTTTGCCCAAATAATGAGCGATTTCTGTTCTACAAATATGTAAGTATTTTCTCTCATTGTTAAAGAAAATATTTTCAAAGCCCTCCTTTTTGTGGTGAATCCCATTTTTTAACATTTCCAGTAGCTTCCCTACCCAAAAAACCACCATCGGAATGGGCGCTCCAAAGGCTTTTTTGCCCTCCCTATACCTTCTATTTCCTTGCCCAATAATCCATTAGCAGCAAACAATCCAGCACGAAGACAGCCCAAAAGCTGTCTTTCGCCTCCCAAAGTTTGTTATGGGCTTTCTAAGGAGTTGGGAAGGGTTCCTTTATGTTTTTGCCTTCGCATTGTTATTGCCTTTGCATTGCCATCGGAAGGGCATAGCCTTCTGTTGTCGATGTGGGTGGGCTACCGTTATCGAATTGTGGTAAGCGTTTTGCGTTTTCTTATGGCTAAAGGTTCCAACACTTAAAAAAACAATTATGTTAGAATTTTATAACGCTCGAATTGAATATATCGATAAAAAGATTTATTTTTGTCAAAATTTGACAAGTCTTATGAAAACTACATTTGGAGAATACATCCGACTTTTACGAAATAAAAACGAATTGACTTTAACTCAACTTGCAGCCAAACTGAATTTAGACTCTGCAAACTTAAGTAAAATCGAAAACGGAAAGCGAGACTTCGATGAAAAACGTTTGCCAAAACTTGCCAAAATTTTCAAAATCAACCTGAAGGAATTACAAAATGAATATGTTACCGACCAGATAGGAAAGCATATTTACGAAACAAATTGTACAAAACAACTTTTACAAGTTGCGGAAGAAAAAGCAGAATATCGTAGAACACTAAATAAAACACTTCAAACAAAATAATTATATGAATGTAGTATCATTTTTCGCAGGAGCTGGTGGATTGGATTTAGGATTTGAAAAAGCAGGATTTAATGTTGTTTGGGCAAACGAATACGACAAAGACATTTGGGAAACTTACGAGAAAAACCACAAAAATACAACTCTCGATAAAAGAAGTATTTTAGATATAAAACCTCACGAAGTTCCAGAATGTGATGGAATTATTGGCGGTCCACCTTGCCAAAGTTGGAGTGAAGCTGGCTCATTACGTGGAATAAATGACAAAAGAGGACAATTATTTTATGACTTTATTCACATATTAGAAGCAAAACAACCAAAGTTCTTTCTTGCTGAAAATGTGAGTGGAATGTTATTGGAAAGACATAGGGAGGCTTTGAAAAAAATTAAAAAAATGTTTGAAAATGCTGGGTACAAATTGTCTTTCAAATTATTAAACGCATCGGACTACGATGTTCCACAAGATAGAAAACGCGTGTTTTTTGTTGGTATTCGAGAAGATCTTGAATTTGAATTTCAATTTCCTCAACCAATGAAGGAAAAAGTAACTCTTGAACAATCAATAGCTGATTTGCAAAATTCAGTTGTTCCTGCGAAAGAAGGAAATAAAACAAACAAGGAAAACTGCAAAGTACCAAATCACGAATATATGATTGGTGGTTTTTCTTCAATGTTTATGTCAAGAAATAGAGTAAGAAGTTGGGACGAACAATCTTTTACAATACAAGCAGGTGGACGACACGCACCACTTCATCCTCAAGCACCAAAAATGAAATTCATTGAACAAAACATTCGTGTTTTTGTTCCAGGACAAGAAGATTTATATCGTAGATTAAGTATTCGAGAATGTGCAAGAATTCAAACTTTCCCAAACAATTTTATCTTTCATTACAAGCATATTGCTGCTGGATATAAAATGATAGGAAATGCTGTACCTGTAAATCTGGCTAAACATATTGCCATAAGCATTAAATCTCAAATTGAGAATGCAGAAAAGAAAGCAAAACGTATTATCAAGAAAGAATTAGAAGTAGAAAATATACTTTAATAATTTATGGCTAGTCAAACTATTAACGGTAAAGCTTTCGAGTATGCCTTACTCTTTGAGTTTTATGAACGTTTAAAAACAATCACAAGCGTTTCTATTACAAAAAACGAACCTTATAAAACTGCAATAGGTTTTTTTGATGGTTTCAGTGAAACTGAACAAGAGACTTTTAGAATAACAGCAAGCGCTTCAATTAATTTCCTCATTGACATTGAACCTAGGTTGTCAAATGGAATTAACGAAGATGATATTTTGGTTTTAGAATTAGTAAGTGACCAAGCTGGTCAAACTGGAGATGTACGTGACGTTTTAATGATTCGGTCTATACAAAAATGGGAGATTGGAATCTCTGCAAAAAATAATCACAGAGCAGTTAAGCATTCAAGGTTATCTAATAAAATCAACTTTGGAGAAAAGTGGTTAGGTGTTTCTTGTTCGGATAACTATTTCAAAGAAATCAATCCAATTTTTGATATGCTTGCCGATTTAAGAGCAAAAGATAAAACAACAAAATGGACTTCAATTGATAATATGCGCCAAGTTGTGTATTTACCCATTTTGGATGCTTTTAGAAAAGAACTACTGCGTTTAGATAAAGAAAACCCAAATATTGTTGCAGAAAATTTGGTCCAATATTTAATAGGGAATCAAGATTTTTATAAGGTAATTAAAGGCAAAAAGAAAGTTGAAATTCAGGCTTACAATTTACACGGAACTTTAAATCTGCCATTTGAGAAAATAAAACCAAAAGCAAAAATTCCTAAACTAAAATTACCGACAAGATTAATCGAAATTGTATATCAAGAAAACTCAACAACAACTTTATTGGTTTCCTTAAACGAAGGTTGGCAAATATCTTTTAGAATTCATAATGCAAGTACGAGGGTTGAACCTTCATTGAAATTTGATATTAATTTAGTGAGTGCACCACATACTTTATTTACGAACCACATATTTGTGAACGGATAATCCAACGTATAAAGCCAAACATATTTACAATTAGCTTCAGCTAACGCTACAAATTTTCAAATTGATACATTGGTACATTGATATATTTATACCCTAGAGTTTTTCCTTATATTGGTAGGGTAAAATGAACTTAGCAACAAGCTGATCAAAAACCTATGCATTGAAAACCAAACAAGCTTATCTGAAAGGAAAATCCGTTTTCATAGTTTCATTACTCGTCATCGGAATTACCATACTGACTGTGTATTTGACTGGAATGAACTACAATCGAAGCCTGAATTCAAAATCTGTATTTGTCCTTGGGAATCATTGCAAGCTTTCTATTTCTATTTATGACCTATGGGCTGTACAATGGGATCGAACTGATAGACAATTTCCCAAAGTTTCGGAATTTTAATAAAGGAGAAATCATGGGAAATGCGACACCACATATGGAAACAACGTCCATCGACGCTGGAGACGGAATTGGTGCATTTCTATTATCCCTACTCATGTGGATCGGAATGACCATATTGATCATCGTATTACTAATCGTTTTGGAAGTAGTCTTTTGGTTTTCCATTTTTATACTTCTAGCCATGTTGTACTGGGTTTTCTTTAGCGCATTGAAATTGGTTTTTAGCAAATCGAAAGATACCAAAGGAGCTATTGGCATTTCCGCAGTTTACGGCCTGTCTTACACCCTACTCTATATTGGCAGGATATTCGGAATAGTTTATCTGACGGAAATATTCACATAAAAGCCACATCAGGCCAAAGGAAAAAATAAACGATAGTATTATCTGTAAAAATCGGTCTTGGTGCATCCAAATAATTTGTAATTTTATAAACGTATAACCTACTAGGCCAGATATTACCATTTTTGAAATCTGCCTTGTATAAATATCTTAGGTGGCTTTGGAGAAAATGACAAGAAAACTGATTTTAATATTAGGATTGATAATCGTATTGCTGCTATTCGGAAAATCGTTTTATATGCCCTTGACAAACAAAGCAAAAGGAAAAGAAACAGTGGATTCAAGAATAGAAAGCATGGAAGAAAGCGTTTGGAATCGACTGGAAAAGGACTTGGGAATTGCAGGCTACAAAATGGACTATCCCAAAGAGATTATTTTAGCTGCTTTTAAAAAAGAAAAAATACTTCAAGTGTATTCAAAAGATGGTACTGGAATCAAACTAATAAAAGCATATCCTTTTACAGGATTTAGTGGACAATTGGGACCTAAACTAAAAGAAGGAGATAGACAGATTCCAGAAGGAGTCTATAAAGTGGCGTATTTAAATCCAAATAGTTCGTACTATCTATCCATAAAAGTGAATTATCCAAACCAGTTTGACAAATCAAAAACGAAATTCACTGATGTATCCGAAATGGGTGGAGATATTTTCATCCACGGCAAGTCAGCCACAATTGGTTGTATTCCAATTGGAGACCAAGCAATAGAGGAAGTGTTTTTATTAACACAAAAGGCGATGAACAAGGATGTTAAAGTAATCATCAGTCCAAAAGATTTTAGAATACATCCCGACTTTCCAAAAATCGAGGGAATTGATTGGGAAAACGAACTTTACGAAATCATAAAAACGGAATTAAAAAGGCTACCTATCCACCCTAAGCGAGACACAAGCTCCTAAAAAATACTACAAAAAGCGTATCATATGAAGCTGCGTTTTTCTTAGACCAAGCACTAACAATCAACCTAAAAACCAATGAATAAAAGAACATACCTTATTCCAATAGGAATTATCGCATTGCTAATAATCGGTTATTTTATAGCGGACAACATTCTCTTCGACGGTCTAAGACCAAAGCAGATAAACCAAAATGGGTTTCAAGCAAATTATTATGTAAAAAACAAGGTGGCGCATAAGCCAGCTGTGGTACTCATTGGTGGAGGACAATGGGGCGATTATTGGGCTCAAGAATTTGCAAACCATGGCATGGTAGGGCTATCTCTACCCTATACAGGTAAAGAAGGGCTGCCCCAATTGCCGGAAGAAATTGATTTGGCATACTTTGAAAATGCCATCCTATGGTTGTCCCAACAGAAAGAAGTCAACAAAAATAAGATCGTAATAATGGGAGCATCGAGAAATGCGGAATTGGCCTTAGTGATCGCTTCTACATTTCCGGATATCGTAAGCGGCCTTGTTGCGTATGCGCCAAGTTCCGTTTCCTGGTCCAATACGGTTTTACCGTACAATTCGGATGAAATAAAACCAAGTTGGACATACAATGGCATTGCCATCCCATATGTTCCAATGGAAAAGATTGCTGGAAACGAAACGGATAAAATAGACATGCTCGCCTATTGGAAAAAAGGCTTGTCAAAAAAAGAATTTGTTGCTCAAGCTACTATCAAAGTAGAAAAGATAGACGGCCCTATCCTATTATTTTCTGGCATGGATGATAAAGTATGGCCGTCCGCACTCATGGCGGATATGATAGAAGAAAGCCTAAGAAAAAACAACTTTAAATATGCTATTCAGAACATAAAATACGAAAACGCAGGGCATTTAATTTCAAGAAAACCAGAAGACCGATCAAATGATAGAACTGCCATAATTCGTATTCATGGAAAAGACTATGAATATAAATTTGGAGGTACAAATGAAGGAGATTTTAAAGCGAAAAAGGATGCAAAAGTCAAATTAATGGCCTTCTTAGAGAATATATAGATTGGTTATTGGAATAAAGTTATAAGTATTTGAAGTTGGAAGTATTAGCGAAAAGTGATTAGGGAATAGAGAATAGTTCTTCTAATTTACATATTGACCTCACGAGCATCAACCAGCTGTACAGTTTGCATGTTATCGGATGGACACCCGTGAAACACGCGCACCAACGATGGGTTATATGATGATAAATTATTAAATTGATAAATTGGTACATTGGTACATTGGTGCATTGGTTCATTGGTTCATTTGTACATTGTCGTGTCACCTAAGGGCGTATGCAATACGCCCCTACAATTGAACTTTTTTTTAAATATCGTATAACAAGAACAGTACCCAAAAAACATAGGCTTATCCATATTGGGAGGTACAGCTATGGTTGGCGCTGAGGGCGTATTGCTATACGCCCCTACAATTGAACTTTTTTTTAAAATATCATATAACAAGAACAGCACCCAAAGATCATAGGCTTATCCATATTGGGAGGTGCAGCTATGGTTAGCGCTGAGGGCGTATGCAATACGCCCCTACAATTGAACTTTTTTTTTAAATATCATATAACAAGAACAGTACCCAAAAAACATAGGCTTATCCATATTGGGAGGTACAGCTATGGTTGGCGCTGAGGGCGTATGCAATACGCCCCTACATTTGAACATTATTTGTGAATGCTGTATTACGATGATAATTATCGTTGCTGGGGTACGTAAAGACGTATGCAATACGCCCCTACATTTGGACATTATTCGTAAATATCGTATCGAAAGAACGGTTATTGTTTTTTAAAAAACCTATTTCTTATTCCGCTAAAAGCTAACAGCTAATAGCTACCTCGACATCTCTGTAAAAAACTTATAAAACCACGGTATGGTTTCTATGCCTTTGAGATAGTTCCATACGCCAAAATGTTCGTTTGGAGAATGTATGGCATCGCTATCTAGTCCGAAGCCCATCAATATGGTTTTGCTCTTTAATTCGGCTTCAAACAAGGAAACTATCGGTATGCTACCACCACTGCGTTGTGGTATTGGGGTTTTCCCAAATGTGGTCTCAAAAGCCTTGCTGGCTGCTTGGTAGCCTATGGTATCTATAGGCGTTACATAGCCCTGACCACCATGGTGTGGCTTTACCTTTACCTTCACTCCTGCTGGGGCAATGGACTCAAAATGCTTTTGAAACAATTGGGTGATCTCTTCCCAATCTTGGTTGGGCACCAATCGCATCGATATTTTTGCAAATGCCTGGGAGGCAATCACCGTTTTGGCGCCTTCGCCAGTATACCCTCCCCAGATACCATTCACATCCAAGGTTGGGCGTATGCTATTGCGCTCATTGGTGGTATAGCCTGCTTCGCCATATACCGCATCTATATCCAAGGCCTTTTGGTATTCCTCCAAAGAAAATGGCGCCTCAGCCATCCTGGCACGTTCGGCTTCGGAGAGATTTTCTACTTTGTCATAAAATCCGGGTATGGTGATATGGTTGTTCGCATCGTGCAATGAGGCGATCATTTTGGTAAGCACATTTATAGGATTGGCCACTGCTCCTCCGTATAAGCCCGAATGCAAGTCGCGGTTGGGTCCGGTAACTTCTACTTCTACATAACTAAGTCCGCGCAGACCGGTACATATAGATGGAATGTCTTTGGCTATCATCCCAGTATCGGAGATAAGAATCACATCGTTGGATAGCTTCTCTTGGTTGCGTTTTACAAACCAGCCCAAGCTCTCGGAGCCTACTTCCTCTTCTCCTTCTATCATAAACTTGACATTACAAGGCAATTGATTGGTTTTCACCATGATCTCCAATGCCTTTACATGCATATAAAACTGCCCCTTATCATCACAAGCACCACGGGCCACTATGGCACCTTCTGGGTGGATATCGGTCTTCTTTATAAATGGCTCAAATGGCTCACTCTCCCATAGGTCTAACGGGTCTGGTGGTTGCACATCATAGTGCCCATATACCAATACCGTGGGCAAGTTCTCATCTACTATTTTCTCTCCGTATATTATAGGATAGCCCGGTGTTTCACAGATTTCTACCGTATCACATCCTGCCGCTTCTAGACTGGCCTTGGTGGCTGCTGCCATTGCTATAACGTCTTTTTCATAAGCCGAATCCGCACTAATAGACGGAATACGCAATATCGAAAACAACTCTTCCAAAAACCGATCCTGATTCTCGGCTATATACTTTTTTATGTCTTTCATAAGTTGAGATTTAATCCCTCCAAAAATAAGGAATTGTTTGCCCAAATCCCTATCCTAAAGCAACACAAATATGCAGTAAGTCATTATTTTTAAAAAAATTGATTTCCCTTGCGTTTTATTGCCACAAATGATTATATTTGCATCCGCTTAAGTAAAGCAGACCAATACCCGCGGATGTGGTGGAATTGGTAGACACGCTAGACTTAGGATCTAGTGCCGCAAGGCGTGGGGGTTCGACTCCCTTCATCCGCACAACACTAAAGACTTAATTAATTGTTATTCAATTTTTTAAGTCTTTTTTATTTGTGGTTTTGCCGAAATTTTGCCGAAAACTTGAATTTTTTTTTATTCTTACTAAAAACAAAACCCCGATCGTAATCGAGGTTATTGGTTTGGGGTTTATCTTATGTTATCCAAAAATTCCGCTTCGGGTAATGGTAGCATTTTTTTAGCAAACTCTAAAGTATTTGAAATATCGCATCCCGTGGCATGGCGTATATTGTATTCTTCTAGTCCTTCAACTGCGTTTTGACATACCGAAATTATGGATTTTACGGTAGCCATTAGCACAAAGTAGTCGTTTTCTACTTCAATAGGCAATAAAGCCGTTTCTTTGCCTTCAATAGGCTTTAATGTGGTTAGCAGGTTCTTTTTTAATCTGTCTAGTTCTTTTAGTGAATTTACATTTTTGCAATTCATAATCTTATAATTTTAGGAAATATAAAGCCCGTAAAGTCTTAGGTGTCCTAATGCTTATAAGAGCATTTGCGGTTGTTTCCAATACCGACCACCGTACCACACGGGCAAATTTTTTTTAAACGTCATAATCTTATAATTTTAGGAATGGTAAATATATAAAAAAAGCCTTAAAGCCATTGCCTTGATAGATTCAGTCTATTAGGAACTACGCTTTAAAGCCTTCTATAATCTTCTTACAAAGGTAATCACTTTTCTAATGCCTTGCGCTTTTCTTTCCAGTTTTCAGCACTCATATAGTTTTGTATTGTTCTATAGCTACAATTCATTAGTTTAGCCACTTCTTTGCTATTCAATCCTTTACAATAGTAAGCAAACGCCCTACTACTGTTTAAACTTCCTTTTTTACTCATTGTCTTTTATTTTTTACTGGTTTATGTTCATTTTTCCAATGCATTAAAATGTAATGTTTCAACGTACTTTAAATAAAGCCCTCTAACGAACTTTTAAAGCCTTCACAACATAACTATGCCCCCTATGCTGAAACCTTTTAAAATAAGGCGCAGAATTAGTATATTAGTGGTATGATAACTACATTTTTTGTTTGCCTTGGTGTTGTTCTAATACTTAATGCCGTTTTAAAACCTTTTAACAGTATGTTTCTAATTGAAGAACGTATTTTATTGGAAGGTAAAAAGAAAACTCCTATACCTATAAAAATAGCTGCATTTGTTGCATTTGCCCTTTGTATTATCCCTATTTGGATAGGTGAAAGTACTGATAACAAGGTGGTTGGTGTTGTTTTTATATTCATTATTTTAGGCTTATTCATTTCTATTTATAGGTTAATTACAGAGCGTTGATATAGGTGTAAAAATTGACATTACAATTACTGTTTATTAACTCAAATTCCCGATATGCAAAAAATTGGCTTACCATCAATAAATCGGGTATAACCCTTTCCATAGTGAATTGAGTTGATTTCCAATTCTTCCAATCTAGGACTAACGTCTTTACCATTGTAGGAGATACAAAAAATTGGCTTACCATCAATAAATCGGGTATAACCCTTTCCATAGTGAATTGGATTGATTTCCAATTCTTCCAATCTAGGTGATATTTTGGCAATTTGCTTTTTAATCGCTTTTTCCATTTCGTGTATTTATAACAGTTATAAACATCCTTGCTCTACTTTGGGTTAAGGCTATAGGCTTACTATTTTTTCGATGTCCTGCAACAACAACCTTACACACTTTTTTTACCCAATCTTTAGTAGTGTGTATTTCTGACTGATGCAAATGGTCTGAATATTCGCCCGTATCGGTTTTATAGGTTATTATCAAATCGAGCCTATTTTTTGGTATTAGGTTTATTAATCTATTTAGGTTTTTCGATTCTTTGCTTCTTTGCTTTTGGTTGCGTTGTGTTCGCTTCATACCGTTAAGGGTATTGTTGCATTTTTTAGCGCAATATTTCGCATCGATTCTTTTGTGTGAAATATTAGTTTTACAGACTTTACAAACCCGTCTTTTTTTGGGAAGATTTTCGACCTTTTTTGTATTGCTCTCTTTAGGGTTGTTTTTGTCTACATTATAACCGTGTATATTAAGGGTTAAATCGTATACATTTTGGGGTGGTTGTTTTGGCTCTAAATCGTGGTTAATTCGTATACAAAATTGTGCTGTTAAGTTTTCTACTTTTTGGGCTATTATTTGGGATATATCTTTATGAGTAGTTGAGGTGCTATATTGGTGCATCAATGCTTTAAAGTGCTTCTTTGCTCTGTATCGTTGTACCCTTGTAAAATCTTCCCAGTTTCGGGGCGTGGCATAGTACAACAACTTTTTGCGTTCAAACGGTGTTAATTGCTTCCAGTTTACTTTTTTATCATAGTATATAATATCATCCCAGTAGGATAATAAAAGACTACCCAAAGGCTCTATTTTGCTTTTACTTGTAAGGTCTGAAAGTGTTTTAATATTGTAAGGCTTTAAGAACACCATTTTTTTAACGGCTAATTCAAAACGCAATAGATTTTTAGTAGGTAAATCGTACTGCAAACCTTTATCGTAAATCTTTAAACTGTTTTGTTGTTTCCTTACTACCTTGCCCAATGTGATACTTTCTATTTTGAGAATAACAAAAGGATAGTTGCCATAACAAACAAGGTTCTTTAATAATTCATTTGCGGTGGTTGGGGCATGTATATTTACGCCAAATTCAACATTTCGCAGTATTGCGGTTGTAGGCTCAATATTAAATTTTTGCTGTAGTTCTATAATTACGCTTTGTAAATCCTTTATAGTGAAATCATTAGCGTTGTGCCTTCCTTTATTAAAGTACTTATGCAACGACCCCCTAACACTACAATAGGTTTTATTGTGGTATTTAGCTGATTGGGTTATAAAGAATTTAAGCCCCCTATATTTCGCAATTAGTGTACCGTCCAACAGTTCGCCAGTTGTAGTATTGGTATATGTGTAGAAGTTTAACAAACGATTGTTTAACCACTTGTTAGCGTTTATATTTGGTACATCTATTTTAACCCCGTCTATCATTTGTATTTAATCAATTAATAGACTTAATGCCGTTTCTAACTCTTTACAAGTAAGTTCGATATACTTTTGAAATCCGTAAGGCTGTATTAACCCTACCCCTATATAATAACTTGCTTTATAAATGTGGTTATCCGCCTTTTTAGTATTACTATTGGCAGATGAATAAGGATAGTCATCTATAAGCGTTTGAGCGACCTCTAAAGCCTTACGCTTGTCATACGGGCAAGATATTACGCCTATAGTTGCAAACTCGTCTAAAAGGCTTTGCAACACGTTTATTTTGTGTTGGTTTAAGCCTTTCATTACTTGTTATTTTGAGCGTTTATATTTTGTAATGCTTCTAATACTTCATGTTCTTTGTATCGCACCTTATTGCCTATTCTGTAAGGGATTAGAATATTGCCTTTACTCCAAGCATGTAGTGTAGGTAATGATATACCTAACATTTTAGCCACTTCCTTACGGGTAAGTAATACGATTTTGTTTTCGGGCTTTACCGTTTGGTGCAGTTCTGTTAAACGGCTTTCTAAAGTATCAAAGCGATTAAGTAAGTCTTTTGCTTCTATGCCTTGAATTTCTGTTTTAATAATTGTTTCGTGCGACATAACTATGTTGTTTAATTATGCCACAAAGATTTTGCGCTTTACACCCTCTCAAACCGCTTTAATCGGGTTGGGCGGTTAAATAATTTTAATCATCTAAATTTAAAGCCGTAAATATCTCGCTTACTTTTATGTAGTTTTTTGTATGTGGGTAGTTTTCTATTTGTTTGGCATTCTTGTATTGATCTGCTACTAATACTTTGCCCTCATAACTAAAGGCTTTTACATTTTCTAACACTTTGTTAAAGCGTTGCTTTTTAATCAATCTCTTACTATAAAGCGTATCTAAAAATAACCGTAAATCTGAAATTGTTGTATTGCTCTTTAACTCAATAGGAGCTTTAAAAACTTGTATATTATTAGAAAAAAGGTTTTGCCATTGTTCTAAACTGGCACTAAATAACGAGGTCGTAAGGTTATATATTTCTTTAGTTTGACCGTCAAAATCATCAAAATTTGGGCTTAATGTGATAGCCTTTGGTTTAGTGTTCTGTTTTATTTGGGGTTTGTGATTTGACACAATAAATTTAGCCAATTTTACAGTTTCTTTGTCTGCTTCCATTTGCTTTCGCAATGCCTTTATTTGATTCTCGTTCTCTTGTATTTCTTCTTCCGCTAATTTATATAAATAATCTTTGTCAACCTTTTTTTGAACCTTTACAACTTCATCACAAAATTTTGCAATTTGATTAAGGTTTTCCATAGGGTTTTTAATATAAGCTTGCAAACTCAATTCCAATGCCTTAATACTAGCTATATATAATTTAAGACTACCCTTTAATTTTGGAGTAGTATAAAAATTCCTAATACTTTTTTGTGTTTTAGAAAGTTCTGTTATTATATCTTTTAATTTTACACCTTTCTCAACTGGCTTAACTTCTACAAATTCGCCTTTATCATTTAATTTTGACAATGTTGCTTTTACTTTATTTGCCATTTAAACCCTATTTAATTGCCGTTAAAATGTTGTTATAACCCTGCTCTTTTTCTTCTTTTGCCCAATGTTTACGCAACATTTCGGCATGTTCTTTCTTGGTAATCTTTATATATTTTAAAAACTGGCTTTCCGTTCTATGCCCAGTAATTGCCATAATGTTCATATTTGGAAGTTTACCGTAAAGATTAGTAGCAAACGAACGCCTACATATATGTGAGCTTACCAATTCAAATTTGGGGTAGATACCGCTTTCTTTTCGCTTTGTTTCGGGGTTCATTTTTGCCCCTTCTACCTTTTCGGTAATACCTGCCATTTGGCAAACCTCCTTTATATACAAATTGAAACGTTGGTCAGATATACTATAGGGTAATTTTCCGCCATTCTTTTCTATAATCGCCTTTATTTGGTGATGCAATGGTATGATAACTGGTTCACCAGTTTTTGCCGTTTCTATTTGTATATACCCTTTTTTGATATCTATTTCCTTTAGTCTAAGAAAGTCCGAAATACGCAAGCCCGTGCGTAACCCAATTACAAACAAATCCCTAGCATTATCAAGCCTTACGCTACTACTAAAATCTTGTTCATAAATGGCATTGATTTCCGATTCTGTCAGATACACATCGCTAGTTTTATTACTTATTGCCATAAACTCCGAGTGTTTATATTGCTGATTTACTGGCAAACCTTCTAATTCTATGTTTCTACACCACATTTTAAAATTACCTATATACCCCCCTATTGTATTATCATTCAGCTTTTCCACACTTCTACAATAGTCTAAAAAATCCCTATAGAACTTCAAACCAATATCCTCAAAACGCAAGCGAGTTTTATTATGATCTTGAAAAGCAACTATTTTGTTTAGTGTTGTTTGGTAGTGCTGAATGGTACGCCTTGCAATCGGTTTTCCTTTATGTAAACGCTTTGGGGCTTCCTCAATAAACCGTTGCACCCATGCATCTAAGTATATCTTATATAGTTCGTCATGGTTTGCCCTGCCAAAATAATCATCTATTTGCATTTTTAGCCACTTCTTACCTATATGTTTTTTACTATTGAAATCTACATTATAGTTTTCTATAACATGGCTACGTAATGCCCTCAAATTTTGGTTTACAAAGTCTTTTTGTTTATAATCTGCTTTTGCTTTAACAAGCTGTTTGGCATTGCTAAAATAATCGTACTTTACAATCATTCCAGTTTTTGCCTTTTGGTCTATTCGTATCGAATCCCAAAAACGCATATAGATACTAACATATTCGGCTTTTCCTTTAGTTACAAAAAAACGTACTCTCATAGCGAAAAATTAAAACGCTAATTTAATAAAATGCCGAATATTTGCCGAAAAATATTTAATTTATCTTTATTTCAATTAATTTGTTTTAACTTCACACAACACCCAAAACCCCTGCAAACAGTACAGAAAATGAAGGTTTACGTTGATTTTACAGCGAATTTTATAACCTGCAAATTAAGTAGGTGTTAGTACCTTCATCCGCACAACACAGAGACGAACGATTGTTCGTCTCTTTTTTTTTGGCCGTTTCTCTCTGGGATAGAAAATTTGAAAATGTGTTAATCCCGCTAAAGAGGGGACAGGTTTTGAAAATTTGAAAATGTCACCAATCCCGATAGCCTCTAAAATCCGTAAATGATCCACAAAAAACAACCGCAAGGCTTTTAAATAAAAGCACTTGCTGTATTTAGTATTTTCACCTAAATGGGTGTACGACAAAACAATCTATATGAAAATAATAAATTAAGAAAACAAAAATCATGTAGGGGCGTATAGCAATACGTCTACAGCCCAAACCAAAGACCTACAGACCAATATGGACATGTTAATATTCTTAAGGTACAAATAACAATTAAAATCAAATTATCAACCCCAAACAGCAAGGGCGTATTGCTATACGCCCCTACCCAAAAAATATTGTCCCAAAAGACTTGCGGATTTTAGGAGCCATCGGGACTAATAACCAAGAACTAACCATAGTTGGTGCGCGTGCCTCAAGCGTATCTTACGTAACTATGCACCATTCCAACCTTATCACCTTTTCACCGTATAACCTTTTCACCTTATCACCGTATAACCTTATAAACTTATAACCATGGCTTTAATCGGCATTTTAGTAGATATACCACATCTTGTAAGTTTTCCTGTTTCTTCTTCTTATATTCCTATTTAATTTCTTAACTTAGAGGTTCTTCCAGCCCTTTTTTAGAACCTATAATGAGATATTATGAAAGGATATATGGAATACCTTGGGCTTAAAGCTGAAATTCTTACTTGCTCTATTGAATTTTTCCGAAATATGAAATGGCATGGAAGACCAGCAACAAGGGTATTGGGAGGCTTTGTAACCATTACAATGGGAGCTAGTTCTAACAGCTTGCGCTTTCTAGAAGAACTGTTAAAAATAGACTCGCAATTTTTAGACCCCGAACAACCAGACCCAACAAACGCAGACTGGTTTAAACCAATAGAAATAAAAATATATGAGGACGATGATCATCCGTTTAGAGAATACCTTTTAATGGATGCCCATATTTGTAACTTTAGAGAAGTATTTAGCGCATATAACACCCTAGGGAATACTAGTGACACCAACAATGAAGTAATGCTACAAATAGCTTCCGCTTCTCAAATCATAAATAGCACCCACAAAAACATCTTTGAATGGTGGATGACTGCTTATCAACCTAAGGAATTTAAACCAGCAGTAAAGGCTTTTGAGGGGGAGGAAGATTTTGAGGTTTCTATACATCTAAAGAAAGATCAGCAATCTTTTGTACCTATGGGAATCCCAGATTTTAATGGCAAAAAAGAAAACGAGCATATCGCTTTTCAAGTTCAAATAGATAAAAATGCCATAGATAGTTTTGATATTGAAATATGGCACGACAACAAAGTCATCAAAAGATATTATTCGCAAAACAGAGCCTTGGATGAAGTGGTAATCACGGCCAAAGGAAATGGAAATCCAAGCGCTACAGACCAGCAGACTTCTTCTAGTGGAAATTACCCGACAGGAAAATACAGCATCCAATGGGATGGTTTTGATAGTGACGGCATTTACGACAGTAGTCGTTTTACCAATGGGATGCTAAAGGCACGCATCATCGGCAAACGCAAGGGCAAAGAAAAACGCGCAGAAACCAAGCCATTTAGTTTTAAATACGCCCAAGTGCCCTGGGTAGACTGTAAGATAAATGCCCATACAAAGCGAATAGATATAAAGCTACGTGTACATCTAAGAGATGGCGGGGAACAAGGCACCGATAAAGATTGCAAAACCATGGGCGCAGCCAGACATGCCCCTATTAAAACCATCTGCCCTTGGGATAAGATACCAAAGGAGGTTATAAAAGATACTGGTAAGCAACCTATTAAGACCAGAACTAAAAGTTTTGAGGATTTAGAAAATCTAGCTTTAGCAGGTATATCTTACCACTGGGGAAGAAATAGAAAGCAT
>JAOXRU010000100.1 GCA_025800395.1 Flavobacteriaceae bacterium | reverse complement strand
CTAACTACAAAACCACCTGATAAACAACTGTCCCTATTTTAATCACCCCCTTGCTATTTGAAAAAGCAAAACAAAAAACCGTTTTATTGGGCTGAGCCAAGATATTTGAGCAATATCATTTTTTAGTCGGACAGTAATGATATTTTTATACAGATCGTATATATTTAAAATCCTATCGCAGCATCGTCTCCACGTTTATCGGCGCCACCTTCTAGCTTGCCGTTGGGCAATACCAAAATGGCGTCTACTTTTCCAAGTATAGGCGCCCTGTCTGTGGTTGTCTGATAGCCTTTTGCCTTTAGTTCCTGTATGGTTTCGGAGGGAAATCCACCTTTTTCAAACATCACAATATCTGGTAACCACTGGTGGTGAAAACGCGGCGCATTTACAGCTTCTTGCATGCTAAGATTGAATTCGTAAACATTTAGAATAGTTTGTAAAACGGAGGTAATAATGGTAGACCCGCCAGGAGAACCCACTACCATAAATAATTTTCCGTCTTTTTCTACTATAGTGGGTGTCATAGAACTTAGCATGCGTTTTTCTGGTGCGATGCTATTGGCTTCTGCACCTATAAGTCCAAACATATTGGGTACGCCAGGCTTTGAGGAGAAATCGTCCATTTCGTTGTTAAAAAAGAAGCCTAGTTCTTCGGAGTACAACTTAGAGCCATAGCCACCATTGAGGGTAGTAGTGGCAGACACGGCGTTACCCGCTGCATCTATAATGGAATAATGTGTGGTTTCGTTACTTTCTGATATTTGTATTTGGCCATGACCCACATCGGTCGATTTGGTGGCTTTGTCTAGGCTAAAGGAAGCCATGCGTTCTTTTAAATAGGCTTTATTGCCCAATTTCTGCATGGGTATTTCCACAAAATCCGGATCACCCAAGAAATAGTTTCTATCGGCATAGGCGCGTCTTTCGGCTTCGGCAATTACTTGTATGGTTTTTACACTATTGTGACCATAATTAGCTAGGTTGTGGGGTTCTATCATACCCATAATCTGCTGTATGGTAATGCCACCACTGCTAGGCGGACTCATAGAAACCACCTTTAAACCTTTGTATTTAAAGCTAATAGGACTTCTCCATTTGGCTTCGTATTTGGCAAGGTCTTCTTCTGTTATATAGCCACCTTTGGCTTGTATGAAAGCGGCTAGTTGCTTAGCGGTTTCCCCTTTATAAAACGCATCCCTACCGTTTTGCTGTATTTTGGTTAAGGTACTTGCTAGGGCGTGGTATTTAATGGTATCGCCTTGTTTATAAGAGAGTGCCAGTAGGGTGCTATCGCCACTTACTTTGGCAATAATATTGCGATATCTTTTTAAACGTTTCTCTTGTTTCTCGGTTACTACAACCCCTCTTTTGGCTAGTGCTATTGCAGGTGCTATAAGTTGGGTCATGGGTAGTTTGCCAAACCTTTTGTGTACGGCAAATACCCCAGCTATGGTGCCTGGTACGCCTACTGAGGTGGCACCTGTGGTACTTTTGTTTGGGATTACATTTCCCAAAGAATCTAAGTACATATCGGCATGGGCAGCAAGGGGCGCTTTTTCTCTATAATCTATGGCACCAGTGGTACCGTCTGCTTTGCGGTAAACCATAAAGCCGCCTCCGCCTATATTACCAGCAAAAGGATAGGCAACTGCTAAGGCCAATTCTGTAGCTACCATGGCATCAAAAGCATTGCCGCCTTTGGCTAAAATGTTGCTCCCTATTTTGGAAGCTTCTACACGTGCAGAAACTACCATGGCTTTTTCGGCTACCAACCCAGTAGGTTGTAGCTTTGGTGCTTGCCTGCAAGCGGTTGTAAATAAAACGCTTATTAGTATGGCTAGTATACTAAATTGTTGCTTCATCCTGTAAGTGTTTTAGTTTTTCTTGTGAAAAGATAATTATTTCTTGGAAAAAGGCTGTAAAGTCTGCCTCAAATTCTTCATAATTCTTTTCGAGATCTTGTTTTGCAAGGTGCATATTAGATTTTTCTTTGGTGCGCCTATACATTCCTTTAAAAACTCGGTCTATGCCTTCTATATATTTATAGTTATACAACCAATTTTGAGACACCATATATGGCAACAACTGCTGTACACGTTTGGGAAGTGTTTGCTGGTACGTTTCTAGAAGATGGTAAAAATTTGCCACAAAATGTGCTAGAGGGGTTTGGTGGTAGCTGTCCCAGTTTTTTGCTAAAAAATGATCGTAGATGATATCTACCACTACGCCGCTATAGTGTCCTTGGGTAGGATGCAATCTTTTGCTGCTTTGCTTTACAATGGGATGCCCATCGGTAAAAGAATCTATTGCTCTATGCAGTTGTATGCCAATTTGAACCTCCTTGGGGTAATGTAGATACTTTTTTCCTTTTACACTATCTGCAATAAAATTTCCTATAGAAATAGCATCTTGGTTAAATGAAAGATAAATATGTGCTAAAAAATTCATTGGTCGAGTTTGGTATTCCTTGGTCGAATTTACAAAAAGGTAATTTAGTATTCAGAACGAAGCTATTATATTTGCGTCACTAAACAAAGAATATGACATTAATTAAATCTATTTCAGGTATACGAGGTACCATTGGAGGTGCTGTAAATGATAATCTCACACCCTTAGATGCGGTTAAGTTTGCGGCAGCTTATGGTACTTGGCTTATAGAACAAACCAATAAGGAAAAAAACACGGTAGTTATTGGCAGAGATGCCCGCTTGTCTGGCGAAATGATACAGAATTTAGTGGTTTCTACCCTAGTAGGATTAGGTATAGACGTGATAGACTTGGGGCTGTCTACTACGCCTACGGTAGAAATAGCAGTGCCATTGGAAAAAGCAGATGGCGGTATTATACTTACAGCAAGTCACAATCCTAAACAATGGAATGCACTAAAGTTATTAAACCATATAGGAGAATTTTTAGATGGGGTAGAGGGTGCCAAGATTCTAAAAATAGCACAACAAGACGCCTATACCTTTGCAGAAGTAGATGATTTGGGCGCCATTACCAAAAACGACGCTTATATAGACATACACGTAGATGAAGTTTTGGCTTTAGAACTGGTAAACAAAGAGGCTGTTGCTGCCAAGAACTTCAAAGTAGTGGTAGACGGAGTAAACTCTACTGGTGGTATTGCCATACCAAAAATGCTAAAAGCCATGGGCGTAGAAGTGGTTGAATTATATTGTGAGCCAACTGGCCATTTCCCCCACAACCCAGAGCCTTTAAAAGAGCATTTGGCAGATATTTGTGAACTTGTGGTTAAAGAAAAAGCCGATTTTGGTATTGTAGTAGATCCAGACGTAGATCGTTTGGCATTTATTAGCAACGATGGCGAAATGTTTGGCGAAGAATATACCTTAGTAGCCTGTGCAGATTATGTGTTGGGCAAAATGGGCGGTGGAAATACCGTTTCCAATCTTTCTTCTACAAGGGCACTAAGAGATATAACCGAAAAACACGGCGGAACCTATGAAGCTGCTGCAGTTGGAGAGGTAAACGTGGTTACCCTAATGAAGAAAAATAAGGTGGTCATTGGTGGCGAAGGAAATGGCGGTATAATATACCCAGATAGCCATTATGGTAGAGACGCCTTGGTAGGAACGGCCCTGTTTCTTTCCCATTTGACAGAGATAGATATGACGGTAGCGGAGCTACGTGCTTCCTACCCAGCTTATTTTATGAGCAAAAAGAAAATTCAGCTTACTCTAGAATTAGATGTAGATGGGGTTTTAAAAGCTATAGAAGAAAAATACGCCCATGAAAATTGCACAACTATAGACGGAGTAAAAATAGATTTCCCAAACAATTGGGTGCATATGCGAAAGAGCAATACCGAACCCATTATCAGAATATATACCGAGGCGTCTACGCAGGAAGCAGCAGATGCTTTAGCAGACAGGTTTATTGGGGAATTATCAGATATTGCTGGTTTATAATGAGTATATGACCTTATTGTTTTGGGCGCCTACCACCCTGAAAAAGGGCGGTATCGGGCTCTCACTAGTCGCTCTTTGCAAACCCACTTAGGGTGGGTTTGCAAAGGAGCTTCAACATGCCGTTCCATCCCTGGCGCAAGCTAATTAACGTGAGTTCGATATAAATTATCTTCACAGAAGCCTTATAAATACTGAGATTTGGATTAAAAAGGCGTAGGTTAAACCACCACAATACCATTTCTAGCTCAAAATTACCCCAATAAATAGCCCTTTTTTTCTTTCTATTTCAGAATAAAAAGAAACCGTAGCCAAGACTAGGCTTTAGTTTTCTTCTTTATATAAAGAAAAAAATCTTCTATTTCTTTTAAGGGCAATTCAAAATAGAAATGGTATAACTATTATTTGTACTTCTTAAAAGATATCAAGATCATCACCTTGCAAGACAAAAGAGACAAGATATATGTAAAACAAAAAAATCTTTAGAAAGTCTTGAGTACAGAATTCTTTGTCTCAAAAAGAATGAAACTATAGTTTTATCTATGTCTTTTTTGATCAAGCCACTATATACCTAAGGCTTCTGGGCAATTTCTTTATATCGAACTCTCGTTAGGAATAGTGTTTACACTTCTTGCAATTTGCGTATCTGTTTTAGTATTGTTTGCTTTGGGGTAAACGGTATCATTTTCATCATGATTTTTTGGCTGAATGTTAAACCAGATATTACATCTAGTTTACCGGCCATCATAGCTTTATAACCATCTAATGCCACGCTAAGTGCAGATGCTGTATTCTGGAACACCTCTGTTTTATCCATACCCGAAGTAGCGCCAAATTCGGTTTCGGTAGCACCGGGCATCAGGTTGGTAACCGTAATATTGGTTTTTCGTAGCTCCTCCCACAAGGCATTGCTAAAAAAGGTTACATAAGCCTTAGTGGCATAGTATACCGCTTGCAAAGGCCCAGGCATAAAGCTAGCAGTGGAGGAAGTATTCAGTATACGACCAGAGTTTCTGCCTGTCATATCCTGTAAAAACAAATACGTGAGCTGGGTAAGGCTTACCATATTGAGCTGCAGCATTTGTGCCTGGCGCTCCCAAGCCAATTCGTTGAACTTACCCAATAAGCCAAAGCCTGCATTGTTAATGAGATACTCCACTACCATCCCTTTTTCTTTTACTTCATCATATAAGGATAGAGGAGCGTCTGGCTTGCTTAAATCTTTGGCAATACAAATCACCTGACGTTGATATTTTTCTTTTATCTGTTGAGCGATGCCCTCTAGTTTGTCTATTCGACGGGCTACCAAGATTAAGTCGCCTGTTTTTTCTGCATGTATAAAGGCAAGTTCTTTGCCTATGCCGCTACTTGCACCAGTAATTAAAGCAATGTTTTTCATGTTATGTAATTTTTAATTTATATCAAATGTCGTGAACCAAGCGGTTAATTCGTAACACTTAATGCGGATAAACCAACATATAATGCAGAAGAGCAGCGGTAGAATATAGGGTTAGGATTTATACAAAGAGTTTCGATAGGCATTGGGTGTTAAGCCCGTTTTACGTCGAAACAAGCGGATAAAATAGTGCGGGTAATTAAAGCCTAAATCATAGGCAATATGGTTGATGTTCTCGGAGGAGTTTGCAAGTAAAACTTTAGCCTTGTCGATGATAAAATCATTGATGTGTTCTTTGGGCGATCTTCCTGTTTCTTTCTTAATGAGATCACTGAAATAATGAGGTGATAGATGGACTTTCTCTGCAAAATAAGCAATAGCAGGACTCCCTTTATCGGAGTGCTGATTAAAATATGCTTTTAAAGACTTTTCAAACTTCATAACAATGTCTTTGTTTTGGTTGGTTCTGGTGTGAAACTGTCTTTCGTAAAATCTATTGCTGTAATCTAATAATAGCGATAGGTTGGAGAGGATCACTTTTTGACTATGCGCATCTATTCTTTGTTTGTATTCCCAAATAATATTCTGTACACATGTATTTATCTGTTCTTCTTCTATTTTAGATAAGTGCAGCGCTTCAAAAACTTCATAATTAAAGAAAGAATAATCGAGTATGGCATTCCCCAATGCCGTATTTCGAAACAAATCTGGGTGTACAAAAAGCAACCAGCCCGATATGGTACCTTTTTCAAAAGCTATGGTAGGGGAATAGACCTGCCTAGGAGCAGAAAAAACCATAACACCCTCGTCAAAATCGAAACTATTTCTTCCGTAAGACATGCTGCAGCTTTTGTCTTTGAGGGAAATCATATAGAAATCGTAAATTAACTTTTTTCCAAGGTCTACTTTGCTTACACCTAGTTCCGCTGCATCCACTACGGAGATTAAAGGATGCTGTGGTGGGCTTAGTCCCATTAGTTCGTGCAAGACACTTATATTTTTAATATGATAGTAGTTTTCTTCCATTTGGTATTGTAAAATACAAAAATGGAATCTTTTATCAGTAAGGAATAACACAAAATACAGTTTTTAGTATTCTTGCCGAATAATTATTTTTTGTACGTTTAATTTCTTTTTTAACACTCCACGTAGAAATAGTTACAACATTCATAATTCTTAGCATACATTTTGTTAGTTCAAAAAATAAATTTAATTTTGGAAATATGAAAACAACACATGTACATCGTCATCATTATAAATCTGCTCAAACGAGTGATAGATGATCTTGTATTAAAAACATATTTATCAACCCGTTTGTGCTTTCTCAAACGGGTTTTTTTGTACCTCCTTGAGAAGCCAAACCAAACAATGAAACATGAAAATAAAGATTGCGGTACAAAAATCTGGTCGTTTAAACCAAGACTCTTTAAAGCTATTGAAGGATATAGGAATCTCGATAGACAATGGTAAAGACCAACTAAAGGCAGCAGCTAGAAACTTTCCTTTAGAAGTATTTTATCTAAGAAATGGCGATATTCCACAGTATTTAAAAGATGGGGTGGTAGATATAGCCATTATAGGAGAAAATGTATTGGTAGAGAAAGGCGCAGGCATTCCAATAGCAGAAAAACTAGGCTTTTCGAAATGTAGGGTTTCCCTAGCGGTGCCAAAAGACAGTTCCTTAACCACTGCAAAAGAATTAGATGGAAAAAAAGTTGCAACCTCCTATCCCAATACGGTAAATGCCTTTTTAGAAAAACAAGGAATAACCGCAGACCTGCACATCATTAATGGCTCGGTAGAAATTGCACCCAATATAGGTTTGGCAGATGCCATTTGCGATATAGTTTCTAGCGGCAGTACATTGTTTAAGAATAATTTGAAGGAAACGGTTAAAATACTAGATAGTGAAGCGGTTTTGGCGGTATCTCCAAGAATATCTACCGATAAAAAGGCTATTTTAAAGACCCTGCAATTTAGGATGCAGGCTGTGCTTAAAGGACGTGCTAATAAATATATTCTATTAAACGCGCCTAATGATAAGTTGGATGAAATTATAACCATATTGCCTGGGATGAAAAGTCCAACGGTATTACCCTTGGCAAAAGCAGGCTGGAGTTCTGTACACTCGGTTATTTCTAAAGATGCATTTTGGGAGGTAATAGACCAACTAAAAACCGCAGGAGCAGAAGGTATATTGGTGAACCCTATAGAAAAAATGGTATTATGATAAAATATACGGAGAATCCGTCTTTTTCTACTTGGGATACCTTATGTAAAAGACCAACCCCTAGCTTGGACGACTTAGAGCCTATGGTGCTAGAAGTATTTGATGCAGTAAAGCAAAATGGCGATGAGGCGCTAAAAGCATACACCAAAAAATTTGACGGTGTAGCGTTAGATTCCTTATTAGTAAGCCTTCGAGAGATCACGGATGCCAATAACCAAATATCGGAATCGCTTAAAAAAGCAATTGCTATAGCCCAACACAACATTACTGCATTTCATCAGGCACAAGAAGAAAAAGAAGTATGTGTACAAACAACGGAAGGGGTTAATTGCTGGCAAAAAAGTAAACCCATAGAAAAAGTTGGTTTGTATATCCCTGGAGGAACAGCACCACTATTCTCTACTATTTTGATGCTTGCCATACCAGCAAAGCTTGCAGGTTGTAAAGAGATAGTATTGTGTAGCCCTCCAGATAAAGAAGGAAAAATACACCCAGCCATATTGTACACCGCCAACCTTTGTGGCATACATACCATTGTAAAAGTAGGAGGCATACAGGCTATTGCGGCCATGAGTTTTGGCACGACTACGGTGCCCCAAGTTTATAAATTGTTTGGACCAGGAAATCAATATGTAACCGTGGCAAAGCAAATAGCTACTCGTTTTGGTTTAGCTATAGATATGCCAGCGGGGCCTTCCGAGTTATTGGTGCTGGCAGACGAAACTGCAAATCCAGCTTTTGTTGCAAGTGATTTATTGTCTCAGGCAGAGCATGGTGCCGATAGCCAAGTGGTTTTAGTTTCTACAGCTAAGAATTGTATAGAGGCAGTACAAAAAGAAGTAGCTGCTCAGGTAGAGGCTTTACCAAGGAAAGATATTGCCAAAAAAGCACTGGCTCATGCACGTTATGTATGGTTTGATGCTTTGGATATAGCTATGAACTTTGTAAATAATTATGCCCCAGAACACCTTATACTTTGTACCAAAGACAACCATTATTGTGTAGAAAACATAGCCAATGCTGGTTCTGTTTTTGTAGGGAATTATAGTCCAGAAAGTGCTGGGGATTACGCTTCGGGAACCAATCATACCTTACCAACCAATGGATTTGCAAGACAATACAGTGGGGTGAATCTGGCAAGTTTTAAAAAGCGAATTAGCTTTCAGGAAATTAGTAAAGAAGGCTTGCTGCGTATAGGGGAATCTATAGAGGTTATGGCAGCAGCAGAAGGATTGGAAGCCCATAAGAATGCAGTGAGTATTCGATTAGAAAGTTTGAAAACACAAAGATGAAGTTTAGTTTAGAAGCAATTACCCGCAACAATGTACGGGAGCTAAAAGCCTATAGCTCAGCTAGAGACGAGTTTCAAGATTTGGAAACCAACAATCTCTTTTTTGACGCCAATGAAAACCCTTTTGAAAATGGTTTAAATAGATACCCCGATCCGCATCAATGCAAATTAAAAGAAGTATACGCCAAAAGAAAAAATCTAGCGGTAGAACAAATCTTATTTGGCAATGGAAGCGATGAAATTTTAGATTTGTTATTTCGTGCATTTTGCCAACCAAGAGAAGATGCCGTATTAACCATGCCGCCCACCTATGGAATGTATACCGTACTTGCACATTTAAATGAAATAGCCATACAAGAAGTATCGCTTACCAAAGATTTTTCTATAAATACCAATGCCGTTTTAGAAGGAATACAAGAGAATACCAAATTGCTTTTTGTGTGTTCTCCCAATAACCCTAGCGGAAATGTTTTAGCAGAAGAATCTATAACTACACTTTTAAATAATTTTAATGGATTGGTAGTGATAGACGAAGCCTATATAGATTTTTCAGGAAGCAATAGCTGGGTAAGCCAATTAGATCAATATCCAAATTTGGTAGTTACCCAAACGTTTTCAAAAGCATGGGGAAAAGCTGGTATTCGCTTAGGAGCTTGTTTTGCCTCTAAAGAAATTATAGCAATCTTAAAAAGAATAAAACCCCCTTATAATGTAAATGCGCTTACACAAAATGCAGCATTAAGAGCTCTAGAAGAAAACAAACTAGAACACCAACTAGAAGTATTACAAAAAGAAAAAGAACGCTTGAGCGATGCTTTAAATAAAATAAATATAGTAAAGCGAGTGTACCCTAGCGATGCAAACTTTTTATTGGTGCAAGTAGATGATGCTGTGCAACGCTATAAGGAGTTAATACAAGGAGGTATAGTGGTACGCAACAGACACGGACAAATGCATTGCGACCAATGCTTGAGAATAACCGTTGGAACTGCTAAGCAAAACAATCAATTAATTAAAATAATTAAAGAAATAAGCTAAAACAATAGGGTTTCTAGCTTGTTTATTAAAAAACAACTAAAAAATGGCAAAAAAAGTACTATTTATAGATAGAGACGGTACTTTGGTGAAAGAACCACCAATAGATTACCAATTGGATGCTTTTGAGAAATTGGAATATTACCCAGAAGTCTTTACCTATATGACCAAAATCTGTAAAGAACTAGATTATGAGTTGGTAATGGTTACCAATCAAGACGGTTTGGGTACCGATTCTTTTCCAGAAAACACCTTTTGGCCCGTACAAGATTTTATTATTCGTTGTTTTGCCAACGAAGGAGTCGTTTTTGATGCGGTACATATTGATAGATCATTTCCATCAGAAAACCTACCAACACGCAAGCCAGGTACAGCCATGTTGGAATCGTACAAGGACAAGGCAAAGTATGATTTGAAAAACAGTTTTGTACTGGGAGACAGACTTACCGATATGGAATTGGCAAAAAATCTGGGAGCAAAGGGAATATATATTATGGATGATCAGAGCTTGGGAGCCGATGAGATTAAAGCCGACAAAAAAGAAGTGGAGGGTTCTATAGCGCTGATAACCAATAGCTGGAAGGATATATATAGCTTTTTAAAACTTAAGAATAGAAGTGCAGAAATACAGAGAAACACCAAAGAAACCCAAATAAATATTGCCCTGCGTTTGGACGGTACAGGTAAAGCCAATATACAAACGGGTCTTCATTTTTTTGATCATATGCTAGAGCAAATAGCACGCCACGGCATGGTAGATTTAGATATACAAGTTAAAGGAGATTTGGAAGTAGACGAACACCATACCATAGAAGATACAGCAATAGCTCTAGGAGAAGTATTTTCTAAAGCCTTAGGGGATAAATTGGGTGTAGAACGATATGGTTTTTACTTGCCAATGGATGATTGTTTGGCACAAGTAGCCATAGATTTTGGAGGAAGAAGCTGGTTGGTGTGGGAAGCGAATTTTAAGAGAGAGAAAATTGGGGATATGCCAACCGAAATGTTTTACCATTTCTTTAAATCATTTGCCGATGGTGCCAAAGCCAATTTAAACATTAAGGCAGAAGGAAAAAACGAACACCACAAAATAGAAGCCATTTTTAAAGCTTTGGCTAAGGCCATAAAAGCTGCAGTAAAAAGGGATATAGATAAATTGGTATTACCAAGTACAAAGGGAATACTTTAGTTTTTGAAGAAACATGAATATAGTAATTATAGATTACGGAGCTGGCAATACACAAAGTGTTGTATTTGCTTTAGAGCGTATAGGTGCTAGGGCAATTGTAACCAGTGACAAAGAGTGCATTCTCGCTGCAGATAAGGTCATTTTTCCTGGGGTAGGACAAGCTGCTGCTGCAATGAAAGCGCTACAAAAAGACGGATTAGATACACTAATAACAACTTTAAAACAACCCGTATTAGGCGTGTGTTTAGGCATGCAATTGTTGTGTAAGCACACACAAGAAGGTAATATACAAGGCTTGGGAATTATAGATGTAGATGTGAAACGTTTTGAGGGAAATTTAAAAGTACCACAAATCGGCTGGAACCAAGTTTATGATCTGTCCACTCCCTTGTTCCAAGGGGTAAACGAAAAAGAGTTTGTTTACTTGGTACATAGCTATTATGCACCATTGTGCCATGCTACCATAGCCAAGTCAGACTATGGAGAACCATATTCAGCGGCTTTGTGCGAAAGAAACTTTTATGGTTGCCAGTTTCACCCAGAGAAAAGCAGTGCCGCTGGTCAGCAAATATTAGAGAATTTTATAGCGTTAATATAGAAAACAATGAGAATAATACCAGCAATAGATATTATAGAAGGAAAATGTGTGCGTCTATCCAAAGGAGATTATAATACCAAGAAAATCTATAATGAAGACCCATTGGAAGTAGCAAAGGAGTTTGAGAGCCATGGAATAAGTTATTTGCATTTGGTAGATTTGGACGGAGCCAAGTCAAAACATATAGTGAATTATAAGGTTTTGGAAAATTTAGCATCAAACACCAATTTGAAAATTGATTTTGGAGGCGGGATTAAAAGTGATGAGGATGTGGAAATAGCATTCAATAGTGGCGCTCGTCAAATAACAGGGGGGAGTATAGCTGTAAAGAATCCGGAACTCTTTAAGTCTTGGTTGGATCGATATGGGGCTTCTGCTATTATACTGGGAGCAGATGTGCATGGCAAGCATATAGCTACCCATGGATGGCAGGAAACCAGCGAGATGCACCTTTTCCCATTTTTAACCAAGTATATGCATGCTGGAGTGGAATATGTCATTTGTACAGACATTTCTAAAGATGGCATGTTACAAGGTCCATCTCATGATTTGTACAAGGATATACTGGAAACAAATCCCTCTATAAAGTTGGTTGCTTCGGGTGGGATAACAAGCATGGAAGATGTACTTCGATTAAAAATGTTGGGGTGTGAAGGTGCCATCATTGGTAAGGCCATATACGAATCAACCATTGGAATGAAAGAATTGGAACGATTCATATTAAATCTTTAATATCATGTTACGAAAAAGAATAATACCGTGTTTAGACATCAAAAATGGTAGAACGGTAAAAGGAATCAATTTTGTTGGGTTGCGCGATGCCGGCGATCCCGTAGAATTGGCAAAAAGATATGCGGCAGAAGGTGCAGACGAATTGGTGTTTTTGGATATATCTGCTACGGAAGAGAGAAGAAAAACATTGGTGCCATTGGTGCGTGAGATAGCAAGACATATAGACATTCCTTTTACCATAGGCGGCGGAATAAAATCAATAGTGGATGTTCAAGAATTGTTGCAGAATGGGGCGGATAAAGTGTCTATAAATTCGGCTGCTGTAAAACGACCCGAATTAGTAAACGAACTATCCAATCATTTCGGCAATCAATGTATTGCGTTAGCCATAGACGCTAAAAAGGTAGCGGAGCTATGGAAGGTACATTTGGTTGGTGGTAAAGAGCCTACGGATATAGATTTGTTTGATTGGGCCCTAGAGGTGCAGGATAGAGGAGCAGGAGAGATTCTATTTACCTCTATGAATAATGATGGAACCAAAATGGGCTTTGCCAATGATGCCCTGGCCAAATTGCACGATTTGCTGGAAATACCGGTAATAGCCTCTGGAGGTGCAGGCAGCATTGTTCATTTTGAGGATGCATTTATAAAAGGAAAGGCAGAAGCTGCTTTGGCAGCATCAGTTTTTCACTTTGAAGAAATAGCGATACCCGATTTAAAAAGAGCATTAGTGGATAAAGGTATTCCGATGCGTATATAACAACAAAGTTTGCGTGAGGGATAGGCAGGAATACCCCACAGGATGCAGTAGCGATAGTGAAGGCATCCGAGGAGTATGACAGATAGCCCGACCCACCGAAGCCTTTGCGTAGGTGGGGCACGCCCAAAAAAAAAGAATAATGAAAGTAGATTTTGAAAAATTTGAAGACGGCTTAGTTCCAGCCATTATACAAGATGTACAAACCCGAAAAGTCCTCATGCTTGGCTATATGAACCAAGAAGCATTGGAGACAACCACAACAACAAGAAAGGTGTGTTTTTTTAGCAGATCTAAAAAACGATTGTGGACAAAAGGGGAAGAAAGCGGCAATTTTTTGCATTTAGAATCTATGCAAGTAGATTGTGATAAGGACGCATTATTGATACAAGTGAAACCAGCGGGGCCAACTTGCCATAAAGGAACTGACAGCTGTTGGGGTGAAGAAAACGTAGAATTAAAAAGTTTTTTGGAAAAGTTAGAAGGGGTTATTTATCAACGAAGAACAGGGGCTGACGCCAAAGAAAGTTATGTGAGACGTTTGTTTGAAAAAGGGATAAATAAAATTGCGCAAAAAGTTGGAGAAGAGGCAGTAGAAGTGGTTATTGAGGCAAAGGATGATAATGCAGAATTGTTTTTGAATGAAAGTGCCGATTTGCTGTTTCACTATCTGATGTTGCTTCAGGCCAAAGGGTATCGATTGGAGGATGTGATAAAGGTTCTGAAGGAAAGGGCTAACTGAGGTATAATACCATTTCTAGTTTAAAATTACCCCAATAAACAGCCTTGGTTATGCTTCAATTTTTTGTCTCGAACTTTATCTTTTTACTTTTAAAATCTACTATGGTTCCCGAACGAATCCTTTCGTGTGGTGGCATTTTATACTCATTTAGCTATAAAGAAAAAAATCATCTATTTCTTTAAGGGCATTTCAAAATAGAAATGGTATAAAAAAAGCCATCTAGTTGATGACTACTAGATGGCTTTTTACAAAACATTGCTCTTGCGTTACTAATTTAGCATTTCGGCAATTTTATTTTCGAGTTCTTTTCCTCTTAGGTTTTTGGCCACGATGTTTCCTTTTTCATCCAAGATAAAGGTAGCAGGGATGGCATTAACACTATATTTTTTAGCGATTTCATCGTTAAAATAAGCAAGGTTGGAAATGTGCAACCAAGTTAGTTTATCGTCTGCTATAGCTTTGATCCAATCTTCTTTTTTGTTGTCCAAAGAAACGCCGATAATTTGGAGACCTTTGTCTTTATATTGATTGTAAATGCGGACCACATTTGGGTTTTCCATTCTACAAGGCTTACACCAAGCAGCCCAAAAGTCTATAATAGTAACTTTCCCTTTAGATTCTGCCAAACTAATGGTTCTACCATCGGGAGTTGGTCCAGAAAAATCGGGAGCCTTTGCCCCGATTTCGGTAGCTTTTAGTTTTTGGAGGTGATCTGCAATGCGCTTTACAGCAGCATGTTCTTGTATACTTTTGTCCATGGAGTTTAGAATATCTTCTGCTTCACCAGGATTTATAGCCTGAGTTTGTACCAAATTACCTAGCATCATTCCCGCAATAAGACTCTTAGGATTGTTATTGACAAAATCTAACATGAAATTTTGTTGTTTGGATTGAATCTCTTTGAATTCGTCTTGTAATGCTTTAATAGTAACCGTGTCTTTCGATTGAGATGCAACACGAAAATCATTGTTGATTTGCATAATGCGATTATTGATTTCTGCAGATCCTTTTCGAAAAGAAGCAAAAATATCGTTTTGTTCGGTACCAGATATGTCCGCTAGGTGGATGCTATCGGCTTTTATTTGCATATCGATTTGTCCGTCTTCTAAGAAAATAGGAACTTGTCCTTTATTGTCTACAGAAACAAAATGCAAGTTTAAATCTGGTGTTTTTCCTTCGAAGCTAAAAGCGTTCTTGAGGACGTAGGTCGTATCCAAGCTTACGGGTCGGTTGTTGTCATCCAATCGTTGCAAGATAATTCGGGTGCTATCTTCGATTTTGTCGAAAGCACCGACGATTCGATAATGATCCTCTGGTAAACTAGGTTTACAAGAAACAATTGCCAGCGCAAAGGCAATCATAATAAAAAGTGACTTCTTCATTATTGTGTGTTTGATTCGTACAAATATACTATACCCAAACGTATTATGACAAAATTAAGCTACAAATCACTAAATAGTTGTTTTGCAATTGGTTGAAATAGTTATATCAAGCCAAATAGCTATTTTGAAAAGTATGATTAGGTATAATCCTATCTATTTTGAATCGAATCTACGTTTATTCGTTCAAAAACTTGTTAAAGTTTTTATAAAAAATCGAGGATATAGATATACCAATCTACTCAGAGAATGATTTATTTTTTTATATAATTCATAAGTGAAAATATAAATGATATCCGATATCCAGATAACATTTTTCTAACATCTCTTAATATTAAACTAACAATGTTATGAAGAACAATTTATATGTTCTTAATCCATAATATATATAGAAACAAGTACTTTGCAAAAACATATAATTTGAAAAAAAGAGAACTTGATATAGTAGTGATTTCGGATGTACACTTAGGCACCTATGGATGTCAGGCCGATGAACTGCTGGCATATTTGCATAGTATCAACCCTAAGGTGCTAATATTGAATGGGGATATTATTGATATTTGGCAATTCAGTAAAAGATATTTTCCTTCTAGTCATCTCAAGGTTTTGAAAAAGATCATTAGTATGGCTAGTAAGAAAACCGAAGTAATCTATATTACCGGGAATCATGACGAGATACTGCGTAAGTTTACAGACACCAAAATAGGTAATATATCATTGGTCAACAAATTGGTAATGGATTTGCATGGTAAAAAAGCATGGTTTTTTCATGGTGATGTATTTGATGTATCTATTCAAAGTGCCAAATGGCTGGCCAAATTGGGGGGCTATGGATATGATATGTTGATCTTGATGAATTCTTTGATCAATTGGTTTTTGGTTAGAATGGGTAGAGAAAAATATTCTTTATCCAAACGCATCAAAGAAAATGTAAAGGGGGCGATAAAGTATATATCGGATTTTGAAAATATTGCTGCAGAGATTGCTATAGACAATAATTATGAATATGTGGTCTGTGGCCATATACATCGGCCAAAAAAAGAGGTAATAGAGACAAAGGAGGGAAAATGTACCTATCTCAATTCGGGAGATTGGGTAGAAAATTTGACCGCTTTGGAGTACAACTTCAAGCGTTGGAAAATATACCGTTATTCTCAGGACAAAATATTGCCATTTTTCCCAGATGAAGATTTGCAAGATATCCATATTGATTCGATACTATCTGCCATGGCAGAGATACCACAGAAAAAGTCTTCCTGATATCTTTATCAGATGGAACACTTTAACCCTAGAGGCAGATTCCAAAATTATCACAAATAAAATGTCTCTAGAGTTTTATTAATTCCTATTTAGTTCTACTTTTGGTAAAAAAACTAGTCAATGGCGGGAAATAGCATAGGAAGGATATTTCGATTGAGTACGTTTGGAGAATCACATGGAGCTGCTTTGGGTGGCGTTATAGATGGGTGTCCAGCAGGTCTGGAATTGGATCTAGAAGCTGTTCAAAGCGAATTAGATAGGAGAAAACCTGGGCAGTCTGCTATAGTTACCCAGAGAAAGGAGCCAGACAAGGTGCGGTTTTTGTCTGGAATATTTGAAGGGAGGACTACGGGCACATCTATAGGATTTATTATAGAAAACACCAATCAGAAGTCAAAGGATTATACCCATATAAAAGATAGTTATCGTCCGAGTCATGCAGACTATGTATACGATCAGAAATACGGATTTCGAGATTATCGAGGCGGTGGTCGGAGTTCTGCAAGAGAAACAGCAGTTCGTGTGGTGGCTGGGGCCATAGCAAAACAATTGTTGGGCACTATGCACATTACTGCCTGGGTGTCCGCTGTTGGTGATTTGGAGTTGAAAACGACCTATGAAGCATTGGATTTTTCAACAATCGAGGCTAATATTGTGCGTTGCCCTGATGTGGAGATGGCCCAAAAAATGGAAGAACGCATACGGGAAGTGCGCAAAGCTGGTGATACCATCGGAGGTGTAGTAAGTTGTGTGATAAAAAATGTACCAGTAGGATTGGGTGAGCCCGTTTTTGATAAGTTACATGCCAGTTTGGGTTCGGCCATGCTTTCTATCAATGCGGTAAAAGGCTTTGAATATGGCAGTGGCTTTGCAGGAAGTCGCATGCTTGGTAGTGCACATAACGACGCTTACCATAGTGATGGTAGTACCAAAACCAATTTTTCTGGCGGCATACAAGGTGGTATTTCCAATGGTATGGATATTTATTTTAGAGTAGCCTTTAAACCAGTGGCCACATTGATACAGGAGTATGAGACCATCGACAAAAATGGAAATATTATACAAATGCAGGGAAAAGGCAGGCACGATCCTTGTGTAGTGCCCAGAGCAGTACCTATAGTGGAAGCTATGGCAGCACTGTGTATGATGGACTTTAGTCTTTTGGCACGCACCAATAGATTGTAAGTATCGTCTGAAAACAGATTGATCTTCCTTACAAGAATAGCCCTATTTATACAAGTAAATTTGTCAATTGCTTTTTTTGTCTTAAATTGTCCGTCTAGCTTCTTCAAAGACGGAAGCATTAACTATTAAATTATCACAGGTGAAAAAAATCGCAATGCACTGGCAAATTCTTATCGGAATGTTGCTCGGAATTATCTTTGGTCTTCTGATGGCTTCGGTAGAAAATGGAAAGGATATAGTACAAGATTGGGTCGATCCGTTTGGAAAGATATTTGTAAATCTACTCAAACTAATTGCGGTTCCACTTATAGTTGCTTCTTTGATTAAAGGAATATCAGATCTCAAGGATATTTCCAAATTTAGAAATATGGGCTTGCGCACCGTGGTAATATATGTAACAACCACCGTATTTGCCATTACCATAGGCTTAGCAACGGTGAATATAGCCAAACCGGGAGCAGATGTGTCTCAGGCAACGGTAGAAAAATTGAAATCTGAGTATTCTGCCAACAAAAGCGTACAGGATAAAATAAAAAATGCTACTTCTCAAAAAGAAAAAGGACCGCTACAGTTTGTAGTAGACATGGTACCAGATAATGCCCTAAAAGCAATGAGCAACAACAAAATGATGTTGCAAGTGATCGTATTTACCATCTTTTTGGGTATTAGTTTATTGCTGATTGGTGAAAAACAAGCACAACCATTAAAAAACTTTTTTGATTCCTTGAACGAAGTGGTTCTCAAAATGGTAGATTTGATCATGTTGTTTGCACCATTTGCAGTTTTTGCCTTATTGGCAACTGTAGTGGTAACTGCCGACGATCCGGAGATTTTGTGGGCATTGTCTAAATATGCTGGTGTTGTCGTTTTCGGCCTGTTTTTAATGATCATTTTTTATATGATATTTGTAGTCTTATATGCAAAGAAAAATCCTATATGGTTTTTGAGTAAGCTATCTCCAGCACAGTTGTTGGCCTTTTCAACATCTTCTTCTGCGGCTACTTTACCAGTAACCATGGAAAGGGTAGAAGAGCATATAGGTGTAGATAAGGAGGTAAGTAGTTTTGTGTTGCCTGTAGGAGCTACCATCAATATGGATGGAACGAGTTTATATCAGGCAGTGGCTGCCGTTTTTATCATGCAGGTTCTATGGCCAGAGGGATTGACTTTTTCCAATCAATTGACCATAGTGCTTACAGCATTAATGGCGTCTATTGGTTCTGCAGCAGTACCAGGAGCTGGTATGGTAATGCTGGTTATCGTATTGGATACAATTGGCTTTCCGCCAGATCTATTACCCATCGGTTTGGCTTTGATCTTTGCTATAGACCGCCCATTGGATATGTGTAGAACCGTCATCAATGTAACTGGTGATGCTACAGTTTCTACTGTGGTGGCCAAATCCTTGGGTAAGCTAGGTACTCCCAAACGCAAAGATTGGGACGATCATTACGATGAAGTAAAATAATACCATTTACCTTTTTAAATTACTGCATTAAATAGCCTTTTTTTCCATTCTATTTCAGAATAAAAAGAAACTGTAGATATGGCTATGGTTGATTTTTCTTTATATAAAGAAAAATAGCATATTTCTTTTCCCGCAATTACAAAGCATAACTAAGGTAGTGTTCAAAATAGTGTGTCTGATTATTTGCTAAAAAAAGGTTTTCAATAAATTAATGAGCCCGATTTTCTTAGGCTAGGCGTGGCTTTGAAGGGCTATTTATCGCTCGAAAAGATCACAACGACGCATAAGGAAAGACAAAATGATCTATAGAAAGCCTTATAAACAGCAATCTTTGTTCCAAAAAGCCTTGAATTAAGGGTTTAACCTGCGCCTTTTTAATCCAAATCTCACCATTTATAAGGCTTCTGTGAAGATAATTTATATCGAACTCACGTTAACTATTATAAAACGTATCAAAAAAAGGAAGTTTCTTCATTATGTAAAAGAGAAGGCTTATTTTTAATAGATATGTACGCGTTTGTGTCGACTTATTCTTTACCGTAGTTGGTAATAGTTACGAGACTATCACAATTTTTAATGGTGATAAAATGGTTTTCTAATTCTTTTTTTCCATTGATATAATAGGATTTACAAGAATCTAGTTTGGTGTTGCTTTTACTAAAAATCACATCGCCATGCTTCATTATTTTGGAAATGTTTACGCTATCTTTTTCAAAAGCACTAAAGTTTACTTTTTTAAGATTGATGTTTTTGAGGACTCTAGCATTTGGACCATAGGCACAACTAGTTCTTTTTCCTTTAAGAAAGAAGGCTAAGAAAATAAGTCCTATTGCGAATCCAAAAAAGTAATATCCAAAGCGTTTAATCAGGCTCATACTAGAAAATAAGGAAATTGATATCGTTAAAAGGCAGTCCAAACCAATCGCCTACAGACTTATTGGTTAAAACCCCATGGTAAAGATACAATCCATTTCGCAAACCTTTGTCAAAACGCACCGCATTTTCGATGCCTCCTTGTTCTCCAATCTGTAAAAGGTAAGGTGTGAAAATATTACTGATAGCTACAGAGGAGGATCTGGGATATCGGGATGGAATATTTGGCACACAATAGTGGGTAATGCCATTTTTCACAAAGGTAGGTTTGTGGTGGTTGGTAACTTCACTCGATTCGAAGCAACCCCCTCTATCGATGCTAACATCAATGATGACCGCACCGGGTTTCATGTTTTCCACCATAGACTCGCTTACCACTACAGGGGCACGTTCTTTACCTCTAATAGCACCAATAGCGACATCACATCGCATGAGGGATTTTAGCAGGTTTTTTGGATGAATGGTTGAAGTGTATATCTGTTGTCCTAGATTGCGTTGTATCGCTCGAAGTTTCGTAATGGAATTATCAAATACACGTATATTGGCCCCTAAGCCTATAGCCGCTCTAGCGGCATATTCTCCTACGGTACCAGCCCCTAAAATAACAACTTCTATCGGCGGCACCCCACTGATATTACCAAACATGAGTCCGTTTCCATTTTCGCAATCCGAGATAAGCTCCGAAGCGATTAGAATACTGGAAATACCAGCTATTTCACTTAGAATACGAACCACTGGATAATTTCCATCGATATCTTTGATGTATTCAAAAGCAATGGCTGAAATTCGCTTATGCGCCAAGGATTCTATATACTTTTGATGTTGAGTTTTTATTTGTAATGCCGAGATGAGGGTTGCATTTGGGTTGATATATTCAATTTCTTGTAGGGTAGGAGGTTCTACTTTGAGTATTAAAGGACAGGCAAATATTTTTTGGGTGTCTTTGGTTATTTTAGCTCCAGCCTTGCTGTATTCCGCATCGCTAAAATTGGCGCCTTCTCCAGCTCCAGCCTCTATCAATACATGGTGTCCGTGTGAAGTAATGGCGTTAACTGCATCTGGAGTGAGGCAAACTCTTTTCTCTTGATAGGCACTTTCTTTGGGCATACCTATAAAGAGTTCTCTCTTGGTTTTTAGGATCTCTAGGGTCTCTTCTTTTGGAATTAATTGTTCTTTGCTAAACGGCGTTGTAGGTGAATTCATAAGCCCTCGATCTATTTATTTGAAGTAGATTCTGGGATATCCAAATCTTTCATTTTATTCTCTCTTTCTTCTTTTCGGGCCTCCATTTCTTTGATATCCGCTTCTATTTGATCCAAATCGATGCCCAAAACATGTTTATCATAAAGTTTCACCCTAATAAGGTACACAAAGGGGATAACCACGATGCAAACTGGTAATATCCAAATAATCTCTTCCTTATCTAATTCGTTGGTTTGAATATCTAAGAACAAGGTAAGCAATTGAAAGGTATACATCGATATTGGGATTATAAGCACATGATACCACCAGTGTTTACAAGTAAAAAACCAAATAGATAACATCACTATTGGAATCAGTTTGGAAAGTACGTACCAAAGAAATACTTTCATAGAAGGAAAGTTTAGCGCTTCGGAGTCTATACCAAAAAGAACTGTTGTTTCTTCATTGATATATTCGTGAGAATAGAAAAGAAAAGGAGTCATTACTAAGAAAAAAGCAATGAAGGTCTCCATGATAAGCTTGAGCTTTTTCTTAGAAGTTGGTATATTTTGTTTCATAGGTTGATCGTCACATAAAAAAGGACAGCAAATGCTGTCCTTCAAAATTAGTGATTTTTTATCAAAAATGATATGATAGTGCCTAAAGTTTAAGCAGTTCTTACCATATCACTTTTCTTGATAAAAGTTTTTGTTACAGTGTTGTTTTCTTCAGCGTCTACGCTGTTAAAAGATACTGCAAGACCTAGCATGAATACAGTTGCTAGTCCAAATAAAATTTTCTTAGTGTTCATCGAAAAAATTTTTAGAGTTATTAATTAATTCATTTTCATAACAAACATACAAAAAAAAATAAAACCTCCTATAGAATTAATACTATAATTTTTCATTTAAACGATAATAAACAACAGATCATCGATTTATGCGCGCCAAATATTTCCTATTTTCGATAACTCAAATTACTTTTTATTGTTGTGGATTTCTGCAGCAATTTCTTTTAATAAATTCATCAAATCTTGTTTTTGTTTTTCTTTTATTTTTTCGACCACTTTTTGTTCTAAGTTTTCCATAGACATATTCTCAAAAAGATCTTTGTCTAGATTGATTTTCAAATTGTCTCTTAGCATCGACCCCTCTCCTGTGATGAGCCAATCTATACTAATGCTTGGATATTTTTCTGCGATTCGTTCCAGCATATCGCTTCCTACAGAAGCTCTGTTTTTTTTCATGCGCAAGGTATAGCCATTGGAGGCTCCAATAGACATGTCAAATTTGCGAACACTTATACCTAAGTGGTTGATGAACAGGGTAATTCTATCAATTGTTTTAAACATAGTTAGGGAATTAATAATTAATAAAAACTACCTGAATAAGTAATAGTTATGTATGCTATATCTGGGTGATTTTCAGTTTACAATATACGAAAAAAGTCGTAATATCCTACAAATAAATTAAATTTATGTAGGATAAATATGTTATAACCGAAAAAAGCCATTATTCTAGGGGAATAATGGCTTAATTGTTTTTTAAAAAACGCGACCTTTTTAGTCTTTGTTTTTCTCCTTTAATTCAGTTAAAATATCTTTCAGTTGATTTTTGAAACTGGTTTTCTTTTTGGATTGCATTTTGTTGAAAATCATTTTTTCCACCACATTTTCCAAAGAAGAAGCTTCGGGGTCAAATTTTGGTTGAAAACTTTCTTTCAACATTTGTCCTCTACCAGTAACGAGCCATTCGATACTCACTTCGGGATATTTTTTAGCGATATTTTCAATGACATCACTCCCTACGGATGCATTGTTTTTCTTCATTCTTAAAGTGTATCCATTCGAAGCACCTATAGACAAGTCAAATTGCCTAACACTAATATTGAGGTGTTCGATGAAAATCATAATTCTGTCAATTGTTTTCATAGCAGTAGCTGTTTAAAAATACTAATACTCAAGTTCTAATTTTCGTTCCTTTTCAGAAAGGAAGTCGATTTTGATTTGGGAGGTTTTTAGTGGCAACAACGATGCTATATTTTCTGGCCATTCGATAAACACATAGTTATCGGATTCAAAATATTCTTCGATTCCAAAATCTAGTGCCTCTTCTATCGATTCGATGCGGTAGCAATCGAAATGATAAATTTCACCTATAGGGGATTGGTAGGTGTTCACCAATCCAAATGTAGGGCTAGTGGCGGTATCCTCACTTTTTAGGTTTTTTACCATTGCCTGTATAAAAGTGGTCTTCCCAGCACCCAAATTTCCATGAAATAAGATCGTTTTGTTAGGAGAGAGTTTTAGCACTTGTGCTGCTATATCTTCAATATTGTCTAATTCGTAAATTATGCGATGTATCATCGGGCAAAAATACAAGTTTTAAAGATGTAGCATCATGCGAAAGCACATTGGTTTTACTTGTTCAAGCTTGCGTTGGTCAATTCCACTTCGTGGATAACTTCGCGCAACATTTTTTTAAGCTCTTGTTTTTCTTTTTCAACTACTTTTTGTTCTACCATTTTTTCGATCTCATCTTCAGAGAAAGAATTCAATACATCTAGGTTCATTTCGTCGCTGTAAGAATCACGAATCATAGATCCGCGGCCAGTGATAAGCCATTCTACATTGACGCTTGGATGAACTCTAGAAATGTTTTCAATCACATCACTTCCTACAGAAGCTCGATTTTTGTTCATTCTTAATGTGTACCCGTTAGAGGCACCAATTGAAATATCAAACTGTCTTACGCTGATTCCTAAGTGCTTGATAAACAACATAATTCTGTCAATTGTTTTGTACATGTTTGAGGAATTTAAAATTTGTTTTAAAATAATTTATAATTGGTTTACTACAAACATAAGAAAAAATCTCGATATAATGGTTTTTCCTTAACATTTTGATGGTTTAACCATAGAGCTTGGTGCAAAAGTAATAGAAGACTTACCTTTGGTAAGCAAAATTCTATACCAAAAACACAAATAATCGTTAAATGGATTATTTTCTAAAGTTCTCTATTTTTTATTTTGGGTCTAGCACTACAAAAGGAATGATCATTTCTTCCATAGAGATGCCGCCGTGCTGATAGGTGTTTCGATAATAACTCACGTAGTGGTTGTAATTGTTGGGGTAGGCGAAGAACATATCATTTTTGGCGAAAATAAACGAACTGCTCATATTGATACTAGGTAAGCCAATAAGAGAGGGATCCTTTATTTCCAAAACTTCTTTAGAATTATAGGTAAGACTTTTTCCAGTCTTATATCTTAGGTTGAGACTCGTTTCGCGGTCTCCGATAACTTTGGAAGGATTTTTTACATTGATGGTTCCATGATCTGTAGTAAGAATAAGGCGCATGCCCATTTTTGCTGCTTTTTGTATGATTTCTAGCAGTGGACTGTTTTGGAACCAGCTATAAGTAAGCGATCGATATGCCTTGTCGTTGGAGGCGAGTTCTTTGATGACTTCCATTTCTGTACGGGCATGAGAAAGCATGTCGACAAAATTGTAGACCACCACAGTAAGGTCGTTATTTTTGCAGTTAAAGAATTGTTCGGCCAATTTTTTACCGCTTTTTAAATTGGTTATTTTATAAAAGTCCCATTCTAAATCGAGATGTAATCTTTTTAGCTGGGCTTCCAAAAAATCTTCTTCAAAAAGATTTTTCCCTCCTTCATCATTGTCGTTTTTCCACCATTGGGGGTGCTTTTTGGCCATATCTAACGGCAACAGGCCTGAGAAAAGCGCATTTCTTGCATATTGGGTAGCCGTGGGTAAGATGGAATAATAATCGGTTTCTAATTGCTTTTTGTAGTAGGCGCTAATAGGTTCTTCTATTTTTTGCCATTGATCAAATCGCAGGTTGTCGATAACCACCAAAAGGGTTTTTTGATCTTCCAATTTGGGCTTGATCAAACTGTCGAATAGCTGGTGTGATAGCACCGGTCCCTGGTTGTTTTGTATCCAATTGCTGTAGTTTTTGTCTATGTATTTCGCAAATTGGTTGTTGGCTTCTATTTTTTGGGATTCTAGAATTTCCACCATACTACTGTCTTCTATGGTCTCGAGTTTTAGTTCCCAAGACAGTAATTTTTTGTATAATTCGCTCCAACCTTCAAAGTCGTTTACCATAGAAAGCTCCATGGCAATTTTTCTAAACTCTTGTTGGTAATTGAGTGTTGTTTTTTCAGATACCAAGCGACTATGGTCTAAGTTTTTTTTCAAACTCAATAAAATCTGGTTGGGATTTACCGGTTTGATGAGATAATCTGCAATACGCGAACCTATGGCTTCTTCCATGATGTTTTCTTCTTCACTTTTGGTGATCATCACTACAGGAATTGCAGAATCTATAGTTTTTATTTCGTTGAGTGTTTCCAAGCCAGACAATCCAGGCATGTTTTCGTCTAAAAATACAATATCAAAGTTTTCGGTTTTGATGCGTTCGATGGCTTCTAATCCATTGTTGCATGTTTCTACCGTATAGTTTTTCTTTTTCAGATATAGTAGATGTGGTTTTAGTAAATCTATTTCATCATCTACCCAAAGAATCGTTATTGTATTCATTTAATAATATATTTGTTCTACCAAAGATAGAATCGTTTTGAAAAAAATCAATAAACTTAAAATATTTAACGATCCAATTTACGGATTTATTAGAATACCAAGCGCTCTCATTTTTGATCTTATCGAAGATAATAGTTTTCAGCGGCTTCGAAGAATATCCCAAATGGGCTTGTCCTCCTTGGTGTATCCTGGGGCTTTGCATACCAGATTTCAGCATGCGTTGGGAAGTATGTATTTGATGCAAAAAGCAATTCGATCCCTGCGTTTCAAAGGAGTGGAAATAAATGAAGAAGAAGAACAAGGATTGCTTATTGCTATTTTATTGCACGATATTGGGCATGGTCCCTTTTCACATGCGATGGAAAATAGTATAGTGGAAGATATTCATCACGAAGAGATTTCTTTGTTGTTGATGGAACGCCTCAACGAAAAGTTTAACGGAAGTTTAACTATTGCTATTGAAATTTTTAAAGGGATTTATTCCAAAAAATTCATGAATCAGTTAGTCTCTGGACAACTCGATATGGATCGCGCCGACTATTTGCGTCGCGATAGTTTTTATACCGGAGTCGCCGAAGGCAATATATCTAGCGAACGACTTATTACGATGTTAAATGTAGTGAACAACGAGTTGGTGATTGAAGAAAAAGGGATTTATTCGGTGGAGAAGTTTTTGATAGCGCGCAGATTGATGTATTGGCAGGTTTATTTGCATAAAACGAGTTTGGTTGCAGAGCAGTTGCTTATACGGGTGTTTAAGCGTGCTAAGGAATTAACAAAAAAAGGGGTGAAATTGGAATCAAGTGCTTCTTTCGCATTTTTTTTGGAAAACGATGTAGACAAAGCCGCATTTGGGGAAGAGGCATTAGAGCATTTTTTAGATTTGGACGATATCGATGTGTTGAGTGCTATGAAATCGTGGCAAAATCATGAGGATTATGTCTTGTCTCAGCTGTGTAAGATGATATTGCACCGAAATTTACTGCGAATAAAAATTAAGAAACAGCCCATAAAGAAGGAGAGATTAGAAAATCAACGTTTGGAAACAGCTCAATTATTGGGTATTTCTCCCGAAGAAGCAACCTATTTTGTGTTTACGGGAACGATTTCCAATCAGGCATATAATGCTAAAAAGCAAAACATTAATATCCTAAAAAAAAGCGGAAAACTAGTAGATGTAGCCCAAGCATCTGATCAATTAAATCTAAAAGCATTGTCGAATAAAGTAATAAAATACTTTATATGTCATCCAAAAGCGAAGATTTTGTAGTTTTTTTTTATTTTTGCGCTAATGAAATTCACAGCCAATCAAATTGCACAAATTTTAGAAGGGGATATTGAGGGGAATCCAGAAGTTGAAGTTTCTAAACTAGCTAAAATTGAAGAAGGAGGGAAAGAATCATTAACATTCTTGGCCAATCCAAAATACACACCTTATATATATAGCACCAATGCAGCTATAACTATAGTGGGAAAAGATTTTGTTGCAGAGAACCCAATCCAAACCACATTGATTAGGGTGGAAGATGCTTACAAGGCTTTTTCTAAGTTGTTATCCTATTATAATCAGGTAAAAATGAACAAAACGGGTATAGAGCAACCAGTATACATTGCCAAGAGTGCGCGCTACGGAGATCAGATTTACCTCGGGGCATTTGCCTATATTGGGGAGAATGTTCGTATCGGCAATCACGTTAAAATATATCCCAATGTATATATTGGAGATAATGTGGAAATTGGGGATAATGTAGTATTGTTTGCAGGTTCTAAAGTTTATTCTGAAACGGTGATAGGGAATGGGTGTGTCATTCACAGTGGTGCTGTAATTGGAGCAGATGGCTTTGGATTTTCACCAAACGAAAAAGGAGAATACGAAAAAGTTCCGCAGACAGGAAATGTGATTATAGAAGATTATGTAGATGTTGGTGCGGGGACAACTATAGACCGTGCAACTTTGGGGTCTACTATCGTACGCCAAGGGGTTAAAATAGATAATCAGGTGCAAATAGCGCACAACGTAGAAATTGGAAGTCATACTGCTATAGCGGCTCAGACGGGTATAGCCGGATCTACCAAAATCGGAAAACACTGCCTTATCGGCGGACAAGTAGGTATAGTAGGACATATTGCAATAGGAGATCGCGTCAAAATTCAAGCACAGTCTGGTATTGGACGCAATGTGAAAGATGATGAAGTATTGCAAGGTTCTCCAGCACTGAATTACGGAGATTACAATAAATCCTACGTACACTTTAAGAACCTACCCAAACTGGCAAACCAATTATACAAACTCGAAAAAGATTTTAAAAATGAGCAATAGTGTCGTAAAGCAACGTACTATTAAAGAAGAAGTAACCCTCAGAGGTGTTGGGTTGCATACTGGGCAGGAGGTAACCCTTCGGTTTAAACCCGCAGAAGAAAATTGTGGTTATGCGTTTTCTAGGGTAGATTTGGAAGGCAAACCAATAATAGAAGCAGATGCATCCTATGTTGTAGATACCCAACGAGGTACCAATTTGGAAAAAAATGGCGTAAAGGTGCAGACAACGGAGCATGTGTTGGCAGCTTTAGTAGGTTTGGAAATAGATAATGTATTGATAGAGTTAGATGCCTCCGAACCTCCAATTATGGACGGTAGCTCCAAGGATTTTATCAAAGCTATAGAGCAAGCGGGTATCTTAGAACAAGAAGCGATTAGAGACGAATATGTTGTTAAAGAGGTTATTAGTTATAAAGATGAAGCTAGTGGTAGCGAAATAACGATTATCCCATCCGAATCTTATCAGGTAACAACCATGGTAGATTTTGGCACCAAAGTATTGGGGACTCAAAATGCAACCTTGAGCAAGCTTTCGGACTTTAAGGCGGAAATTTCAGACGCCCGTACCTTTTCCTTTTTACACGAATTGGAAATGCTCTTGGATCATGGACTAATCAAAGGCGGAGATCTTAATAATGCCATCGTTTATGTAGATAAAGAAATATCGGATGATACTATGGATAAGCTGCGCAAGGCGTTTCATAAAGAGGATATTGCTGTTCAGGCCAATGGGATATTAAACAATTTGAGTTTGCATTATCCCAATGAAGCCGCCAGACACAAATTATTAGATGTTATCGGTGATTTAGCTTTGGTTGGCACTAGAATACGTGGTAAAATAATAGCTAATAAACCAGGACATTTTGTAAACACCCAGTTTGCAAAAAAATTATCAAAGCTCATCAAGAGAGAACGGAGAAATAATGTGCCAAAATATGATTTGAGCTTGCCACCATTAATGGATATCCATAAGATCATGGATATGTTGCCGCATCGCCCTCCTTTTTTGCTGATCGATCGCATACTAGAATTGTCTGATACACATGTAGTAGGAATGAAAAATGTAACTATGAATGAACCTTTCTTCGTAGGTCATTTTCCTGGGGCTCCTGTAATGCCTGGTGTGCTGCAAGTAGAGGCTATGGCTCAGACAGGCGGAATCTTGGTGTTGAGTACCGTACCCGACCCCGAAAACTACCTTACCTTCTTTATGAAGATAGACAATGTAAAGTTTAAACAAAAAGTACTACCAGGAGACACCCTTATATTTAAATGTAACCTCATTACCCCGATTCGAAGAGGAATATGTCATATGCAAGCTTATGCCTATGCCAATGACAAATTGGTGGCAGAAGCCGAAATGATGGCACAAATAGCAAAAAAAGAGAAATAATGAATCAACCCTTGGCTTATGTGCACCCTGGTGCAAAAATCGCTAAAAACGTGGTTATAGAACCTTTTACCACGATTCACAACAACGTAGAAATAGGAGAAGGAACTTGGATCGGTTCGAATGTAACCATTATGGAAGGAGCGCGCATAGGAAAGAATTGTAATATTTTTCCTGGAGCTGTTATTTCTGGGGTACCTCAAGACTTAAAATACAACGGAGAAGAAACCTTAGCTGTAATTGGAAACGGAACAACTATTAGAGAATGTGTAACCATTAATAGAGGTACCGTGGATAGGATGAAAACAGTAATTGGTAAAAACTGTTTAATCATGGCTTATTGTCATGTTGCCCATGATTGCATCGTAGGCGACAATTGTATTTTTTCAAACAATAGTACCTTGGCAGGTCATATCAATGTAGGCGATTTTGTTATTCTTGCGGGTATGGCTGCGGTGCATCAATTCTGTTCTATTGGCAATCATGCTTTTGTAACAGGCGGTTCTCTAGTAAGAAAAGATGTGCCTCCTTATGTAAAAGCAGCAAGAGAGCCCTTATCTTATGTAGGGATAAACTCTGTTGGATTGCGCAGAAGAGGCTACGGCACAGAAAAAATAAGAGAAATCCAAGATATATACCGTATACTTTTTCAAAGTAAATACAATAATACCCAAGCAGCTCGAATAATAGAGGCTGAAATGGAAGCAACTCCAGAAAGAGATGAGATTTTGCAATTTATTAGAGATTCTCAAAGAGGTATTATGAAGGGTTATGTGAGTACTAATTAATAATTTACATCAATAATAAATGGCAAATACTTCAGACATTAGAAAAGGATTGTGTATTCGTTACAATCATGATATTTTTAAAATCATAGAATTTCTTCATGTAAAACCAGGAAAAGGACCTGCTTTTGTGAGAACTAAGCTTAAAAGTGTTACAACGGGTAAAGTAATAGACAATACTTTTTCCGCTGGGCATAAAATAGAAGATGTTCGTGTAGAAACAAGATCTTATCAATTTTTGTATCCAGAAGGGGAAACTTTTCACTTCATGAATACAGATGATTATAACCAAATTACTCTAGAAAAAAATCAAATTGACGCAGCTGATCTATTGAAAGAAGGTGAAGTGGTAAAAGTGATGTTTAATGCAGAAGACGGCCTACCCCTCAGTGTGGAAATGCCTGCGAGCGTGGTGCTGGAGATTACCCATACCGAGCCTGGTGTGAAAGGAAACACAGCAACCAATGCCACAAAGCCAGCTACCGTAGAAACAGGAGCAAAGGTAAATGTGCCTTTGTTTATCAACGAAGGAGATAAAATAAAAGTAGGTACAGAGAAAGGCGATTATATAGAGCGCATAAAGTAGTAAAATGAAATTTCCTCGAGCACATACTTTAGAACAAATTGCCACCATAATTGGCGCAGAATTTGTGGGTGCTGCAGATTTTGTGATTACAGGAATGAACGAGATTCATGTGGTGACTCCAGGGGATATCGTATTTGTAGATCATCCCAAATATTATGATAAAGCTCTAGAATCGGAAGCTACCACGATATTAATTAACAAAAAGGTAGATTGTCCAGATGGGAAATCGCTATTGATTAGTGATGATCCTTTCCGAGATTTTAATAAACTCACCCGATTTTTTAGACCTTTTGAGATAGCAACAAATACGGTTTCGTCTAAAGCTGAAGTTGGAGAAGGAACCATTATTCAGCCCAATACCTTTATTGGGAATCATGTCAAAATTGGCAAAAATTGTTTGATTCACAGCAATGTTGCCATCTACGATCATACGATAATCGGAGATAATGTTACCATACACGCAGGAACCGTTTTAGGTGCAGATGCTTTTTATTATAAAAACCGACCAGATGGTTTTGATAAATTGGTTTCTAATGGCAGGGTGGTTATAGAAGACAATGTGGATCTTGGTGCTCTTTGTACTATAGACAGGGGGGTAACAGGGGACACTATTATTCAACAAGGTACCAAAATAGATAACCAAGTGCATATTGGGCACGATAGTGTTATTGGAAAAAAATGCTTGATAGCTTCTCAAGTAGGTATTGCGGGTTGCGTAATTGTTGAAGATGAAGTAACCATATGGGGACAGGTGGGGATAACCTCCGCCATCACTATAGGAAGTAAAGCAATTATTTCAGCACAGTCTGGTGTAAGTAAATCATTGGAAGGAGGAAAGAGCTATTTTGGAACTCCAGCAGATGATTTTCGTAAAAAATACAAAGAAATAGCCTCGATTCGAAAAATTCCAGAGTTATTAGAAAAAATAGCCAATCAGAAACTATAAATTTATCAGAAAAATGTAAATTTAAGCTTCTTTGTTAGCATTTAAAAATCTATTTTTGTTTAAGAAATTTAAAAGAAATCTAAATGAGTGTTTTAGTCAATAAAGATTCAAAAATAATAGTGCAGGGTTTCACTGGAAGTGAAGGAACTTTTCACGCAGAGCAAATGATTGATTACGGAACCAATGTTGTAGGTGGTGTTACTCCTGGTAAAGGAGGACAAGAACATTTGGGTAAACCTGTGTTTAATACCGTTGCCGAGGCAGTTGAAAAGGTAGGGGCAGATACTACTATTATTTTTGTGCCACCAGCTTTTGCTGCAGATGCAGTTATGGAGGCTGCAGAAGCCGGAATTAAAGTAATTATAACAATTACCGAAGGCATTCCAGTTGCAGATATGATTAAAGCATATCAATATGTGCAAGATAAAGGTGCAATTTTGGTTGGGCCTAATTGCCCAGGTGTTATAACACCCGGTGAAGCTAAAGTAGGTATTATGCCAGGTTTTGTATTTAAACAAGGACATGTGGGTATTGTTTCTAAATCGGGAACACTTACATATGAAGCAGCAGACCAAGTAGTTCGCGAAGGCTTGGGTATTACTACTGCCATAGGAATTGGTGGGGACCCTATAATTGGAACAACTACCAAAGAAGCTGTACAA
>JAOXRU010000080.1 GCA_025800395.1 Flavobacteriaceae bacterium | reverse complement strand
CAAGATAGTGTATTAGCACTTATAACCAGTACGGCTATTGAAAAAACATCTAAACATTATTCATATCCAATTTATAATTTTAAATTTGATGACAAACTAAAAAGAAAATCGGGCTCATTAATTTATTGAAAACCTTTTTTTAGCAAATAATCAGACACACTATTTTGGACACTACCCGTGCTTACTCGTTTTTTAATTTTTATGGAGACCTAATAAATTAAATGAGGTGAGCGCGTTATACCTTGAACACACAGTGGTTTTTCTTTATATAAAGAAGAAAAATAGATCATAGTCCTAGCTACGGTTTCTTTTTATTCTGAAACAAAAGGTAAAAAAGGGCTATTTGTTTGGAAATTCTAAACTAGAAATGGTATTCAGGGTATGAGCTGCGTCTATTGAGATTAAATCTAACGATACCTATGGCTTCTGTGTAAATAATTTGTATCTAACCCTCGTTAAATAAGGCCACTATCTTTGGCAATAGCCACTAGGTGGGCTGCATTTTTTGCTTCAAAAATATCTTTGAGTCGATTGATGCGTTTTTCTATAGAGCTCAGGCTAAAAGGTTTGGTGTTTTTCTGTCTGAAGCTCTCGCTTATTTGGGCTTGGGTATATCCCATGGATAGCAACAACAGGAGTTGGATATCGTAATCATTGATGTCTTTGTTGTCTGCGGGCTTTCTGGCACGATCTACTTTAGCAGATAAATAGGGGGTTTTACCTTTTACAATTGCGCTTATAGCTGCCTCCATATCATTTAAACCATGGCGATCTTTACAGGCGTATGCTTGGATGCCATATTGGTGTATTAGTCTTCGTATTCGCTCCAATCTATTATCTGCACTATAAACCAAGACTGGTAGGTGAATTTGCTTTTCCTTGAGAGCGATAATGAGTGCTTCACCCGAATCTAATATTTGCTTTCTATGATCTTTGGTGAAATGCAGGTCGGTAATCAACAGATCATAGGCTTGATTGTCTTGCAAGGCTTTTTGAACTTTTAAATAGGCATCATCAAAGTACTGAACCTGATCTATGGTTTTTACTCCCATTTCTTTTAATCGAGCATAAACTCCTTGGTGTATATCATCTTTGTCTTCCGCTAGCAATACTCTATCTAACATGTTTGAATTCTAACTTAGTGTTTTATGCAGATCAAAAATAATGGCATAGGAAATCAATTGCTTACGGTTTTCCGCATAGCTAAATCGGGTTTTTCTGTAACAATCAGAAAAAGAAGGCTTTGTGTTTTAATGGTGTGTAATATTTTTTCGCTTTTTTAGAAAATAAAAGTTTTTTCGGTTTTTAAATGTTATGGCTTGTAGCCAAAATCCTTCTATATATTAGCAATTAGAAGGATGTATTTGCTTTTAAATAGTTTTTGCGAATGCGATAGTTTAGGTGCGTGCTAGTTACAAAATTTGGCATGGAGATGTTTTGGATAAACATAGAATTGACGCTTTTTATTGCTTTTCGATTTTTCTACCACAGTCGGTGCTTTCCAATACGAGTATTTTTTTTCGAAAAAGAATAAGAAAGAGTCGTTCTGAGCATAGAGCAATATGTTTTAGGCTGTGTTTTTTGTATATTCTACAAAAATTACACGCCAAAATACTCGAACTAAGTACCATAAGCGGAGCAGCTATGTTATAAAACTGAAAGGCAAACAAAATACTTCCAAGCATTAAGAGAGAAAGCATCCAAATACTGCCGTATCTATTTGGTTTGCCGATGAGGACACCTAAAGTTAGGGGTACAAGCAGTACACCCCAGTAATTTCCTTGTTGATATGCCAAGAATCCCAATATTAGAGCCAATAAAACAGGAAGGAAATTAGCAAGGATTATGATTCGTTTTTGTCTTGCTTTGGCCATGCGATCGAAGCTTAGGTTGATACGATCATCAGAAAACAGTACAAAAAGCTCTTGTTTATTTATTTTGGATTTGATAACCTCAAAATTCAAAAACTCTGATAGTTCGGATAATTCCGAGAATTTCACGGATGGATCTATGGCAGTCTCCCCTGCCAATTTCATGGAGTTGTTTTCTACAATAGTGTTCATTTTTTGTAGTTGGTTTACAATGGTGTTATTCCAAATTGTAAGAGGTTTTGTTTAGCTTAGACGATAAATATTGGGAGCATAAATATACAAGATTATATTTATCGCAGCGTAATATTTCTATGAAATACTTATTATTTGGGATGAAAAATATCGAAGTTAATTGCTTGTTATTATGTGGATTGAGGTTTTCCTCAATAGTCAACATGAAAAAAACACGTATATACGTAAAGAAAATTATCGCTTCTTGTGTGTGCAGGGTATTGTGAACTTGTAATTGCAGTTTATAAACGAAGTTTTGAAAATGCTATACGATTGCCTCTGCACAGATTGTTTTGTTTTTTTGCATATTGAATTCTTAGTCTATACTTAAGTGTTTTTTGGTGTGAAACAATACCAAAAAAACAGCAATATCTACTAAGGGATTACCAATCCTCAACCCCAATCTTTTGTGCTATTCAACCCAAGTATTGGCTTCGATTATCGAAGGAATTGCCTAGACATCTCCTCATGGTAGAGGTTTGGAATAACCAGTCGGTTTACAACTTGGGGTGTAGTAGTATTTTTAATCCAGCTTGTAGCATATGTATTTTTTGGGTCGTCTACTGGAATAGAAGCCATTTTAAATTTTTGTTGTGTTCATTTTAGTAGGTTTTTATTTGTCTTTTTACATTTAAAATCTACTATGGCATTTTATATTCATTTAGCTATAAAGAAAAAAAATCATCTATTTCTTTTTAGCGCATTTTAAAATAGAAATGGTATAAATAATGATTACAAGCTTCTTACAATCGTTTTTTAAAAAGGAAATTCTTGTTTTTCTTGTGCGCTTAGAGGGGAAATTTGTTGTATGGTTTTCATTTGCACAAAATAGTCGTTCACCATTTTGTTGAAGTCTTTTTATATGAATTCTTTTATCAATGGATTGCCACTCATTTTGACTTTTAATTTTTTAAAGAAGCCACCTTTTTTCTTTTTTTTGCTGTCTTTACTTTTGGTAGGAACCAAAAAAGCAGCAATATTAAATTTACTAACATCCAATGGCAATTTTGTCCATTCAAAGAGCACGCCTTCCATTATAGCAAAACCTCTTCTTGTTTCTATATTGGTAATAAAAGCTGGTTTGTTGTAATGGTTGAAGCGATCGTCTTCGTAATGATAAAACAAACGTTTTTTGCTATTTTTTTGGTATCTATAGCATCAAAACTTACTATTTTGTCAAATATGTTGATACCGCTTTTGGATTGTGCGGATGATAGCTTCCAAGGAATCTGCTTTGAGCTTCCTATATGATACTCGGGTGAACCTTACTATTTGTAAGGCTTCTGTGAAGATAATTTATATCGTGCTCACGTTATTTATGCTACAACACTGTAAATAAAGGTAACATAAGCTGCTAGCAATAGAATACCATCGCGCCATCCAAGTCTTAGCCCTCTTGGGATAAATACTAAAGGAAACACCATAAAAGCAATACCGAGCATCCAATATATATCTACTTGCATGAGGCGATCGTCGTTTACCTCTAGTGGAATAATCATAGAAGTGATGCCTAGAACAGCCAAAATATTAAATACATTGGAGCCTAATAAGTTCCCCAAAGAGATTGCTTTTTCTTTCTTTAATACTGCAATGATAGAAGCCGCTAATTCTGGGATACTAGTTCCAATAGATACAACGGTAAGCCCAATTATGCTTTCACTTACTCCTAAGGCTTGGGCCATAGAAACTGCACCTTGAACTAAGAGGTCTGATCCTCCCCAGAGAGCTGCGCCACCGATGGTTAGAAACATAGCTGTTTTCCATAGGGGAAGAAGTTCATCATCCTCTGGCATTTCGTCTACTACTGCTTGTTTTTGAAATTTGAGCAAATAAATCAAAAAAACCACGAGTAAACCAAACAATATGATTCCTTCACTAGCTTGTAAGATGCCATCGGGTTTCATAAATAGATACAGCAGCACAGAGGAGAACATCATTACGGGCCAATCTGTAATATAAAAACTTTTTTTCACATCTATCTTAGACAATACCACCGTTACCCCAAGTACCAAGCCGAGATTGGCAATATTACTGCCAACCACATTAGAAATAGAAAGATCTGCCGATCCGCTCAGCGCAGCTTTTATACTAACGATAAGTTCTGGTGCTGAGGTAGCAAAAGAAACTACCGTCATTCCAATAACTATCTTGGGGATATTGAGTTTTAAAGACAAGGCTACTGCGGCTTTTAGAAGCCAATTTCCACCAAGGATGAGTAAAACAAGTCCGCCCAATATGAATAGTAGATCTAACATAAATTGTTATTTGATGCGAAAATAAACAATTATATTTGCTTAAAACTACGGATGCGATATTTTATCATTTTTATCTGTTTGGGCAACCAATTGCTTTTTGGACAAGAGCACTTTGCTAAATCTAAAACAGGAATTTGGAAAGGGGATTTAAACATTTTCAGTAAAGGCCTCTTGGTAAACACGGTACCCATGCAATTGGAAATTGCAGCTACAGATGATTCTACAATATTTATCTGGAAAACGACTTATACAGGTGACAAGTCTGTAGTGAAGGATTATAAGCTGATTTTGGTAGATGCTAAAACGCAAACCTATCATATAGATGAAGGTGATGGAATTATACTCAAAACGTATGGTTTAGATCAAAGTTTGTATAGTTTGTTTCGTGTAAGTGGAAGTATTCTAACTGCCAATTACCACACTGTAGGTACAAACCGTATGCTATTAGAGATATGTTCTTCTAAAGAATTGGATATTACAGGAGAAGTGACTAATTTTAAAGTAGATGTATTACAAAAGGCAAGACTTACGAGAGAATAAAACAAGAAAAACTTTATCATGAAAACCTTCTACCAACTATTAGCTAGGATAAACAAAGCGGTGCTACCATCTTTTTCCAAAAATCAATTAGATATGGCCAAAGCCAAAAAATGGCAAATCGCTATAATTGGCTGGCGATATTTTGTGACTACCAAAGCACTGGATTAGTATTTTAGAAGTGCTTTTATAGGGTAATTACTTAATTTGTTCTTTCCGTTTAGAAATTCAAGTTCCATAAGAAAGTTGCATTGCACTACTGTACCACCAAGAGATTCAATAATTTCACAGGTAGCTTTGGCAGTGCCTCCTGTAGCCAATACATCGTCGTGTACCAAAACCCGGTCTCCTTTTTGTATTGCATCTTTGTGCATTTCTAGGGTATCTGTTCCGTATTCCAAATCATAAGTATTGGAGATTTTTTCTGCCGGAAGTTTCCCAGGTTTCCTCACGGGAACAAAGCCTGCATTTAGGCTTTGTGCTAAATGTGTTCCGAAGAAAAACCCTCTACTTTCCATAGCAACTACTTTATCTATAGGCGTAGGAACCATTTCTAAAAGTTGTATACAAGCCGTTTCGAAAGCTTTAGTGTCTAGCAATAGTGGGGTAATATCTTTAAAAAGAATCCCTTCTTTTGGAAAATCGGATATATCGCGTATAAAATCGTATAAATTCAAGGATGTTTACTTTTAAATTCGTCTATAAAAATACATGGAAATGTAAAGTTACGCTAGTTTTTTTATGTAAAATATAGCTAATGAGGAAGTAGAAAAAAAAAGCAAAATTTTTATTCAATTTTTTTGGCATAGAAATAAAAAGGGGATATATTTGCCACCCGTTTGGCATATTGTTGAACACAATATCTAGACAACCTGAAAAAAATGGCCTCGTGGCGCAACTGAATAGCGCATCTGATTACGGCTCAGAAGGTTGCAGGTTTGAATCCTGCCGAGGTCACTACAAGCGCAAAGCTGCAACCGATAGGTTGCAGTTTTTTTTATATTTCAAATGCCCAAACATGTTTGAGGCATTTGAAATATAAAAAAAGCGCAAAGACCAAAGTCTTTGCAAGCTTTGTATTTGCAAAGGGGAGTTTATTCAGGATCATGGAAGTAATCCTGTTCAATTGCTTTCAATTTCCAAACATGTTTGAGGCATTTGAAATATAAAAAAGCGCAAAGACCAAAGTCTTTGCAAGCTTTGTATTTGCAAAGGGGGGGGGTATTCAGGATCATGGAAGTAATCCTGTTCAATTGCTTTCAATTTCCAAACATGTTTTTTGAGGCATTTGAAATATAAAAAAAGCGCAAAGGTCATAAAAAAAACCCACTCTAAATTAGAACGGGCTTTTATCTTCAGTAACTATAGAAAAAAACTAGATTTTAGCATTTTTAACGGTTTTGATAATACGTGCGGCAATTTTGTACGGATCTCCATTTGAAGCAGGGCGTCTATCTTCTAGGTAACCTTTCCAGCCATTTTCCACAGCTAAAATAGGAATACGAATAGAAGCACCACGGTCAGAAACTCCATAGCTAAAGTCTTTTATAGATGCAGTTTCGTGCAATCCAGTAAGACGCTCATCGTTAAAGGCACCATAGACATCTATATGTTCTTTGGTAACCGGACGGAATGCCTCACAAATAGCCATGAAGGTTTCTTTAGAGCCACATTCTCTTAGTGTAGAGTTAGAGAAGTTCGCATGCATACCAGAACCATTCCAATCTCCTTTAATAGGTTTCGGGTGTAAATCTATATAGTAGCTGTATTTTTCAGTAAGACGATTAAGAAGGTAACGTGCTACCCATATTTCGTCTCCAGCTTTTTTGGCACCTTTAGCAAAGCATTGAAATTCCCATTGACCTGGAGCAACTTCTTGGTTAATTCCTTCTATATTAATTCCTGCTGCAATACAAAGTTCCATGTGTTCTTCTACAAAATCTCGCCCCCAAGTATAGCGACCACCAACAGAGCAATAGTATTTACCCTGTGGTCCAGGGAATCCACCACGTGGGAATCCTAATGGTAAATCGGTATCGGTATCCATTAAGAAATACTCTTGTTCAAAACCAAACCAAAAATCATTATCATTATCATCTATACTAGCACGAGCATTGGAAGGGTGTGGATTGCCTTCAGCATCTAAAACCTCACACATAACCAAGAATCCTTGAGCACGTTCTGGATCTGGGTAAATTGCCACAGGTTTCAACAAGCAATCAGAAGAATTCCCTTCTGCTTGTTCCGTAGAACTACCATCAAAAGACCAAAGCGAACAACTGGATAATTTTCCATCGAAGTCATCTACGATCTTTGTTTTACTTCTCAATTCTTGTGTTGGCTGATGTCCATCTAGCCAAATGTACTCTAATTTAGACTTATTCATGATAATGTTATTACGATTATAAAGTGCAAATGTATGTATTTTGTGTTTACCCCTCAAAAAAATAGGGCATAAAGCTTAGAATATGGATAAAAATTATCGAACCCCTAAAAAAAAAGAGGTATTTAATCAAAAAGTCATATTTATTGGATATTATTTGTAAATTTGATAAGTTTTAATATCAAAAAGAGAACATATATGTCTGTAAGGTTGCGTTTTGGCGCTTTGGAGCAAGCATTTAAAGTATGTGAAGAAACCTCTTCGACGGAAAGCAGGTCGAAGTTGTTTCATGAGAATGTTTTTAATGAAGCTGCCATGCAGCAGGCACTCACCAAGGATGCTTACAAAAGTGTACTGCAGGCCATACACCATGGCGCAAAAATTGATAGGAAAACCGCCGATCAAATTGCAGAAGCTATGAAGGGTTGGGCTTTAAGTAAAAGAGCTACCCATTACACACATTGGTTTCAGCCATTAACAGGGACTACGGCAGAAAAGCATGATGCTTTTTTTGAGCCTTTAGAAAATGGGAGAGCAATGGAGCGATTTTCTGGAGAACAACTGGTACAACAAGAGCCAGACGCTTCTAGTTTTCCGTCTGGGGGTATACGAAATACATTTGAAGCAAGAGGGTATACTGCATGGGATCCAACTTCGCCAGCTTTTATATATGGAGCTACCTTGTGTATTCCTACTGTATTTGTTTCTTATACAGGAGAGGCTTTAGACAACAAAACGCCATTGTTGCGTGCTTTGCATGCTATAGACGAATCGGCAACTGCGGTTGCAAAGTACTTTGATAAAAGCGTATCAAAGGTTAATGCTTCGCTCGGTTGGGAGCAAGAGTATTTTCTCATAGATAAGGAGTTGGTGAAATCGCGTCCAGACCTGCTCATCACCGGACGTACACTTATAGGTCATTCGCCTGCAAAAGGCCAACAATTAGATGATCATTATTTCGGTTCTATTCCTTCTAGGGCTATGGGTTTTATGCGAGACATAGAAGAGCAATCGCTTCGATTGGGAATTCCTGTAAAAACTAGGCATAATGAGGTCGCACCAAATCAGTTTGAATTGGCACCTGTGTATGAAGAAGCCAATTTGGCCGTAGATCACAATTCCTTGCTAATGGATGTAATGGAAAAAGTAGCAGACAAGCATGGTTTTAAAGTATTGTTTCACGAAAAACCCTTTGCAGGAATTAATGGCTCAGGTAAGCACAACAATTGGTCTTTGGCAACCGATACTGGAGTGAATTTGTTAAGTCCAGGTCCTACGCCTATGCGCAACCTACAATTTTTAACCTTCTTTATAAACACCATAAAGGCGGTACACGAGTATGAGGAGTTGTTGCGTGCTTCTATAGCTTCGGCAGGAAACGATCATCGTTTGGGAGCCAATGAAGCACCTCCAGCAATTATGTCTGTGTTTATTGGTGAGCAACTCACTCATGTCTTAGACGAATTGGAAGGGGTGTCGGAAGGTAAGCTGTCTCCAGAGGAAAAAACAGATCTAAAATTAAATGTGGTTGGTAAAATTCCAGAGATTCTCAGAGATAATACCGATAGAAACCGTACATCACCTTTTGCTTTTACAGGAAATAAGTTTGAGTTTAGAGCAGTTGGGTCCGATCTCAATTGCGCCAAACCAATGACGGTACTCAATACCATGGTGGCCAAACAACTTACCGATTTTAAAAAGCAAGTAGATAAGCTAATTGATGAAAAAGGTTTGAAAAAAGATGAAGCTATTTTTAATGTGCTTCGCGAATACATCAAATCTTCCAAGAAAATTAGATTTGAAGGAGATGGTTATAGCGATAATTGGGTGAAAGAAGCCAAAAAAAGGGGCTTAAGTAACAATATAGACACGCCTTCTGCATTTGCCGTATACAGCCAACAAAGTACTATAGATTTGTATGAAGAAATGAAGGTGCTTAGTGCTATAGAATTAGCAGCACGCAAAGAAGTAGAGCTCGAAGAATATACCATGAAAATTCAAATTGAAGGAAGGGTGTTGGGCGATATAGCTTACAATCATATTATACCAGCGGCTTTGAAATATCAAAGTTTACTGTTGGAAAACTGTGCGAATATGAAGGAAGTGTTTGGAGCAGGATTTAAAGAGCATTGCGAATTTCAACTAGAAGTGATCACAAAAATTTCCGAACGCATAGGTGTGATGAAAACGGAAGTAGATCAAATGATAGAAGAGCGCAAAAAAGCCAACAAAATAGTGGATGCAGAAAAAAGAGCAGTGGCCTATTGCAAAAAAGTGAAATCACATTTTGACTCCATTCGTTATCAGTCTGATAAATTGGAACAATTGGTAAAAGATGAGATGTGGCCTTTTGCCAAATACAGAGAATTGTTGTTTACCAATTAGGCTTGTAGAGTCCAATATATTTGTTTCGAAGGACAAAGGATGCTGTTTATCGAAAATTGGGAGATTTACCGAATATTGTTACACTTCTTCTAGAATAATGACGATTTTTTCGTGAAGTGCAAGCTTTGGTATATTTTAGTATTGCTATTAATCAATTAAGTACTTAGACTTGTCTTTAAGTCTAAGCATGCAGAAGATTTTCTTCTGTTTAGTTTATAACTAAAGCACGCCATTTTTTGGCGTGCTTTTTTTGTGCCTGCATCTTATTTCTGTTATTTTTGCTTCAAATTATACACGCATGACAGCCAATAACGAACGCTATAGCCAAAGAGGAGTTTCTGCTTCTAAGGAAGAAGTACACCAGGCCATTAAAAATATTGATAAAGGGTTGTTCCCAAAGGCTTTTTGTAAGATTGTTCCAGATTATTTAACCGGAGACGATAGCTATTGTTTGGTAATGCATGCAGATGGCGCAGGAACCAAATCGTCCTTAGCTTATATGTATTGGAAAGAAACAGGTGACTTATCTGTTTGGAAAGGTATAGCACAAGATGCACTCATTATGAATATTGATGATTTGTTATGTGTAGGAGTTACCGATAATATTCTTTTGTCATCTACCATAGGACGTAATAAAAATTTGATTCCAGGAGAAGTAATTGCAGCTATAATAAACGGGACAGAAGAATTGCTTAATGATTTGCGGAAATACGGTGTAGAAATCCATTCTACAGGAGGAGAAACTGCCGATGTAGGGGACTTGGTGCGCACCATTATAGTAGATTCAACAGTTACAGCTAGAGTACGTAGAGATAAAGTTATTGATAACGCCAATATACAAGCAGGAGATGTAATTGTAGGCTTGGCTTCTTATGGGCAAGCAACGTACGAAACAGAATACAATGGAGGAATGGGTAGTAATGGACTTACTTCTGCACGTCATGATGTGTTTGAGAAATACTTGGCAAAAAAATACCCAGAAAGCTTTGACCCAAAGGTACCTGAAGATCTAGTGTATTCAGGACAAACAAAACTTACAGATAATATAGAAAACACCCCTATAGATGCTGGTAAATTGGTGCTTTCTCCTACCAGAACTTATGCGCCTATAATCAAAGCCATATTAGACAAGTATCAGTCCCAACAATTGCATGGAATGATACATTGTAGCGGTGGAGCACAGACCAAAATATTACATTTTGTGGAAGGACTGCATATTATCAAAAACAATATGTTTGCTATACCGCCATTGTTCAAACTTATACAAGAGCAATCCAATACCGACTGGAGAGAAATGTATAAAGTGTTTAATTGTGGTCATCGTATGGAACTCTATGTTTCTCCAGAGATCGCAGATGATGTCATAAAGATTTCTGAAAGTTTTGGTGTAGCTGCGCAAATAGTAGGTAGGGTAGAAGCAAGCAAAGAGACGAAACTACGTATAGAGAGCGAGTTTGGAACTTTTGAATACTGATGCAAGGAAAGAAAATGGTTTTTATTATAGGTAAAAAAGGATGTTGGTAGAAGACTAAATCACGACTTTTTTCGTATTATTTATATATACCACAAGATATGAATAGAAAAGAATTTCTAAAAACCTTAGGTGCTGGTGCAGTTTTTACACTGATGGTTCCTTGTGTAAGTTGCAGTAAAACGGATGAAGTTATACCAGAAGATCCGATAGATCCAGGCAATGGGAAAATAGATATCACTCTAGACTTAGAAGACACAGAGCATCAGTCGCTTAAGAATCTTGGGGGGTTTGTGGTCAAAGAGAATAAAGTAGTTGTGGCGCGTACCTTAGAGGGAGACTATGTGGCTGCAACTCGAGAATGTGCGCATCGAGGAAATTATCAAATAGTGTTTCAAAACAACAACTTTAGCTGTTCGGTGCACGGCGCAAAATTTGATACCAAAGGAGCGCCAACCAATAGTGTGACTAGCAATAGCTTGAAAATATACAAAACCGAACTAAACGGTACCACATTGAGGGTGTTTGAATAAAGAAACCCCAATTCTCGAGCTTTCATGTAAAGGCTATATGATACAAGGATATGCTTTCTATATTCGAGTTTCGTTTTTTAAATAACGTGAGTTCGATATAACTTACGCACACAGTTTATTTTGATTTTCTTAGGCTAGGCGTGGCTTTGAAGGGCTGTTTATAGCTCGAAAAGATCACAACGACGCATAAGGAAAGACAAAATGAATCTATAGAAAGCCTTATAAACAGCAATCTTTGGTCCAAAAAGCATTGAATTATACCATATCTAGTTTTTATTGCACTTACCATCCTCATAACGAAGTTCTAATGCGTAATTCGGGATTTATTGAAATAGAAAGGAAAAAAGGGCTATTTATTGGGGTAATTTTGAGCTAGAAATGGTATTGTGGTTTAACCTGCGCCTTTTTAATCCAAATCTCACTGTTTATAAGGCTTCTGTGAAGATAATTTATATCGAACTCACGTTAAATATTCTACTTCCACTTAGTGAGCTCAGTTTTTTCCGTATATCAAGAATACACTTTTATGCATTTTTTTACTTGGTGATTTCTAATAGATATCGAAAACGATGTTCGTCTTTACAATGGCTAATTGAGAATCTTTTTTTCAAAGGCTTAGTTTTATGCGAACTGGCGCCAAAGTGGGGGGGCAAAAGGTTCGTTCCGACTCATTCCTGTGCTATTCTCTACAAGATATGGCTGTTTACCAAGCTTACCAATATCGAATACATACAAGAGGGTTTTACTTTTTTTACAATTGGGTAAATAAAAATTACAATTCGGTATATATTTTTATTGTAGAATTGTCGTTTGCCGCAAATTTGTATCAGAAATTAAAAACAATTCAAAATGGTACAAATAGCAAAAATCTTAATTCTTATTCTTCTCAGTAGTTTTAGTTTACTGGCACAAGAGACTAGTACTGCAAAAGTACGTGTAGAAATATCCAATTTTAAAACAGATACAGGAACAGTGATGGTAGGCCTTTATGCTTCTGAAACAAATTTCCTGAACAAGGGATTTAAACAGCAAATGGTGAAAGTAGAAAATGGGCAAGCAATAGTAGTTTTTGAAAATTTGCCAGAAGGTACTTATGCCATAGGCGTTTATCATGATGAAAACGAAAATGGCAAATTAGATACCAACTTTATGGGGATTCCAAAGGAGAGAACAGGAACGTCAAATAATGCCTCATCAGTTTGGGGACCGCCAAAATGGAAAGATGCTAAGTTTGATTTAAAAAAAGAGCGTCATTTTAAAATTAAACTGAGTTAGTTGTACAATATTAAAATTAAATAAAGATGAAAAAAATTGGAATAATAATCATAGTATTGTGTCTCGGATTTGGAGTGCGGGCACAAGGACAATACGAACAAGGAATGAAAAAAGCCTTCGGATTGTGGAAAGAACAGAAAAACACCGAAGCTGCTAGCTTATTTGAGCGTATTGGTGTGGCGGAGAAAAACAATTGGTTGCCATATTATTATGCTAGTCAGATATATGCTTTTCAGGCATTTGGAAAGAAAAGTAAACCAGAAGTAAATATGCTTACAGAGAAGGCGCAGGCGTACTTGGACAAGGCTATGGAGATTTCTCCTAACAATCCAGAAATTATGGTTCAGCAAGCTTTAATTCATACCGCATGGATTGCTTTTGACGGGGCAACCTATGGCATGACTTTGTCAGGAAAAGTGGTGAGCTTATACGAAAGAGCCAAGGCGATAGCGCCAAACAATCCTAGAGTGATTTTGTCATTGGCAGAATGGAATATGGGTGGGGCGAAGTTTTTTGGAATAGATCCCAAGAAATATTGCCCAGATATAGAGAAAGCCTTAGAACTTTTTTCTACATTTAAACCAGAGACGTCTTTTCATCCAAGTTGGGGAAAAGAAAGAGCAGAATCACTATTGAAAAACTGCGGTGCATAAACAATAAATAGTTCATAAATGAAAAGTGTAGTTAAAATAGCATTTATAGGGATAATAGTAGCTTTAATTATCTTGGTTGTCGATCTGGTATATAGCTATTTGAGTGGGCGTGAGATTATTTTGGAGAATTTGTTGTTGTATTTTGGGTACAATTTAATGTATGCCTTGCCCTTGAGTACCGTAAACGCCTACTTTTTTGACTACACTAACTTTAAAGTGGAATGGGTTAGATATGGTAAATATAGATATGGAATAGGTTTTATAGGTTCTGTAATTATTACGCTGGTTACATTTTTCTTTATACGTCTTTTCCACAATATGGTACTAAATGGAGAGACTTTTGAGCAGTTTTTGGCTACTGAAAAAATGGAAACTTATATTACCGCTACTTTTATAACGTTAATTGCAGCTCTGTTTTTTCATGCTTTGTATTTCTATAAAGCACTACAAGATAAAAAAGTAAAGGAGCAAAAGGTGATTGCAAATACTGCCTCAGCACAATTTGATGCTTTGAAAAATCAGCTAGATCCACATTTTTTGTTCAATAGTTTAAATGTGCTCACTTCTTTGATAGAAGAAGATACGGGTGCCGCTCAGGATTTTACTACTGCTCTGTCCAAGGTGTACCGATATGTGTTGGAGCAAAAAAACAAAGAGTTGGTAAGTGTAGATGAAGAGTTAGATTTTGCCCGAACTTATGTACAGCTTTTAAAAATGCGTTTTGAGGATAGCATACAATTTCATTTACCTGAGCAATCTAGTGATTCAGAAGCTAAAGTGGTACCATTGTCTTTACAACTTCTTTTAGAAAATGCAGTAAAGCACAATATAGTTACAGCCAAAAAGCCATTACATATTTATATAGAAGAAGCGGATGGCTATTTAACTATTAAGAATAATTTACAACGCAAACAAACAATAAGTGATCGTAAGGGCGTTGGTTTGGCAAATATTGTACAACGTTATGATTTGCTAACGGATAGAACGGTGAAAATAGTAGAAACCGAGCAGGAGTTTGTTGTAAAACTACCAATGCTCACCAAAAAATTAAGAGAAATGACAAGTATAGAAACAACGGATGCAAATAGAAATATGGATGAAAGATATATTCGTGCCCGCAAAAAGATAGAAGATTTAAAAGGATTTTATTACAACTTATTGTCTTATGCGTTGGTAATACCATTTTTGGCATTTATAAATTATCAGACCTATTGGGGTTTTAAATGGTTTTTCTTCCCGATGGCTGGTTGGGGATTGGGAATTTTGTTTCATGCATATGGAACATTTGTGAATGATGGATTTCTCGGAAAGAATTGGGAAGAACGTCAGATAGAGAAGTATATGCGAGAAGAAGAGAATTTGGGTAATAAGTGGAAGTAAAACAAAACAAGAGATTGTGAATTATCAAAAAGAAGATAGATATTTAAGAGCGGAAGAACGCTTGAAGAAAGTACGCGGATTTTATGTGCATTTCTTGGTTTATATTTGCACTTGCTTTTTTGTAATTGTGGTTCAGGGAATCGAAGATTCGAAAAGCCTTTTAGATTTTGATACTTACGCTATAGTAGTGTTCTGGGGTTTTGGGATTGGGATTCATGCTCTAGAAACCTTTATGTCTAACTGGAAGATGATAAAAGCTTGGGAGACCCAAAAGCTACAACAGTATATAGCACAGGAAGAAGCGCATAGGAAAGAATAAAAAGTTTAGTCATGAAAAAAACACAAAACACATATAAAGAAGAACAGTATCTGCGTGCTAAAAAACGTTTAGATAAAGAAAAAGGGTTTTATCACCATTTGTTGTGGTATGTATTGGTGAATGTTTTTATTATTGGAATGAAATGGTATCACGATAGTGGCGATTTCTGGGATTTTGGCACTTTTGCTACTGCTGTATTTTGGGGAATAGGTTTGGTGATACACGCCTTCAACACTTTTGGAGTGTATGTGTTGTTTTCAAAAGAATGGGAAGAGAGAAAAATAAAAGAATTCATAGAGAAAGATAAAAAAGGAACTTCTACCAATCGTTGGGAATAAATAAAATATCATGCGAGTAATCATCATTGAAGACGAAAAACCAGCAGCAAGAAGATTGCAGCGTATGCTGGAAGAAAAGAATATAGCCGTACAAACCATGCTGCACTCTGTAGAGGAAGCAGTGGAATGGTTTGAGGAAAACCCCCAACCAGATCTTATATTTTTGGACATCCAACTATCTGATGGCTTGTCTTTCGAAATATTTGAACATGTAGCTGTGGATAGTGCGATTATATTTACCACGGCCTATGACCAATATGCTTTGCAGGCTTTTAAGTTAAATAGTATAGATTATTTGTTGAAGCCTATAGATAAAATAGAGTTGCAAAAAGCTGTGGATCAGTATCTTCAACAGCAGCAAACCAAAACGGTGGCCTTGCCATTGGGGGAGATTCAACAAATGTTGGGATATAAAAGCACTAGTAATTATAAAACCAGATTTAGTGTAAAAGTAGGGCAACATATCAAGCGGATCAATTTGTCCGAAATCGTCTGTTTTTACAGTGAGAATAAGGGAACTTATGTACACACCCGTGAAAACAGATCCTATTTGCTCGATTGGAGCTTGGAGGCATTAGACCCGCTATTGGATCCAGAAATATTCTATCGTACCGGACGCAAATATATTGTGCATATAGACGCTATTAGGGATATTATCTCCTATACCAATTCGAGATTGCAGCTCAAACTGGAGGCCTTTAACGAATCCGATGTAATTGTGGCCAGAGATCGGGTTAAAAATTTTAAAACCTGGATAGGTTAGTTCGCATGACTCTGATTTGCATAATATTGCGCAATGTTTGATCATGTGAGGAAATTTGCAAATCTAGTTTGTTTTGCAAGTATGCGTACTTTGCCGTAACTTGTTTTCGATTTTAAAAAAAACAATAAACTTCGAATAAAAAACAAGGGATCATGAAAAAAATATTTTTTTTAGTGCTAGCTTTTAGTTTGGTTGTATCTGGTTGTAAAAACAAAGACAAGAAAGAGCAAGAGACTGCTAACGAAAACCAAGGGCCAAAGGTGACTTATACAGTAAAAGCGGAAAATACAAAAGTGAGCTTTACGGCATATAAAACTACAGATAAAACACCAGTCGGAGGTACTTTTACCACCGTAAAGGTATCTAAAAATGAAGCAGCTGCTAGTCCGCTTGAGGCGCTAAACGGAGTGGAGTTTAGTATACCAGTAAGCAGTTTGTTTACCAAAGATAGCATACGAGATGGTAAGCTCAAACAATTCTTTTTTGGAGTGATGGATCAGACCGAAATGCTTAGCGGTTTTTTCAAGGTAGAGGGCGCAGAACAGGTGTTGGCCTATATTAAAATGAATGGCGTATCGGCCAAAATGCCCATGTCGCACGAAATTACAGATAGGAAAGTAGTGTTGAAAGGAGTAATGGAACTATCGGATTGGAATGCCTTGGGAGCGGTAAAGTCTATCAATGATGCTTGTCTCGATTTGCATAAAGGAGCAGATGGGGTGAGCAAAACATGGTCGGAAGTGGCTATAGAAGCCGTTACCCATTTGCAATAAATGAAATATTAAAAAGTTTTGGTATGAATCCTTCAGCTTCGGGATGGATAGAAAAGTATGGGGCGCTGTTGGTAGAACAAAACATACAATACCCACATTTTGAGGCATTGTATAATGATTTGCGAGCTACAGGTTTTATTTATGGAATAAATGTGGCGCCTAGTTTGGTTGTGGCGCATCATCATGAGCTTACCAAAGATGAGATTGCCAAAATCAACCTGTTGCACGCTTTGTATAACAGTTATCACTTGTTGGGGAATACATCTCATTTCCCTAGTTTTTTAGACAGTTTATTAGATTTTTATAAGGCGCTAGATGCGGCAAAAAACAATGTTTTTTTTAAACTTTTATCTGGTAATAGCGCTGCAGCTTCTTTAGAAAAATTGTTGCACAACAGGGTGCTGTTATCCGATAATAAGATAACCAAACATTTTCAGCAGAACTTTATTAATGCCTTATTGTTTGTGGAGGTACTTACCTTTAAGCAGTATTTGCGAAACCCTAGCAATATAAAGGATTACGGAAAACAACTGGAAGAAATGGTGATTTTACTTACTTACCATGCTTTGGAAAACAAGCCTGAAGGAAATGCGTTTGATGGGAAACTAAACAAAATTTTTAATGCTTCACTCAATTTTTTGGAGCATCCAGGAGCTTTTCATCATCAAAACTATCAATTGCTTTTGCGGCAAGGAGATTTGAATCCTGTTGAAAGACAATATTTCCTAGATCTTGCTTGCTTTTTGTATTGGAATAAAGGTCTGGAATTTAGAAACAATCACCCAATAATTGAAATAGGAACGGAGCTTGGTTTTTCTGGTAATGATATAGAGCTAAGCTTTGCTTATATACATCAATTCTTGGAGAGTCATCAGCAAAACATTGCGTTTTTACAAGAAAAATCACCAGTAAATCAGGTGTACGACAATCTTTCTGCATTGGTGAAAAAGCTTATTATCAGAAACAAGAGAAGGCTGCAGCTAGAATTATCTGAAAGCAAAGAATTGTTGTATCTCATTGGAAAATCTGCACAATCAGAATTGGAAGAAACTGAGAAGAAAAAAATTAAAAAGCAGCTTCTAGATCTGTTTAAAACCATTCCTTCGTTTGCCATATTTGCGATGCCTGGCGGAGCCATATTGTTGCCGATTTTTGTGAAATTAATTCCAAAGTTATTACCATCGGCCTTCGATGACAATAGAATTGAAAAAAAGGAATAGTATCTAGGTTGCTTTCCCTTGTACCATATTTTTTTGGAATGATCTTTTTATTCCTGCAACTTCTTTGGAAATAGTTTTTTTTAACTTTTTCGTTCCAATAATGCCATATAAAAGCCATCATATCCGCTTTTTGCACTGCGAATATTTTGGTCTTTGACTAGTTCAAAATTAGAACCAGCATCCGAGGTCAAAAAGGTATCTACTTGTTCTCGGTTTTCTTGCGGAAGTATCGAACAAGTAGCATAAACCATTTTTCCACCTATTTTGAGCATTTTAGAATAATGCTGTAAAATTTCTTGTTGGGTGATGGTGATTTTTTTAAAAAAATCTGGCTGCAATTTCCATTTCGCATCTGGATTTCGTCTGAGCACTCCCAGTCCTGTACAAGGTGCGTCAATAAGTACTCTATCGGCACTATTGTGTAGTTTTTTGATAATCTTGGTGGATTGAATAGCTCTAGTTTCTATATTAAAAGCACCAGCTCTTTTTGCTCTTCGTTTTAGTTCTTTTAGTTTGTTTTCGTATATATCTAAGGCAATGAGTTGTCCTTTGTTTTCCATTAGTGCAGCGAGGTGTAATGTCTTTCCTCCAGCGCCAGCACAAGCATCTACCACCCGCATCCCCGGTTTGACTTCTAAATAAGGAGCTACTAATTGAGAAGAAGCATCTTGCACTTCAAACATTCCGTTGCTAAAAGCTTGGGTTTTAAAAACATTGGCTCTTTCGTTTAAAATGATAGCATCGGGGTAATTATCTAAAAAATCAGAAGCGATATCATCTTCTAAAAGCAGGTCGTGTACCTTGGTTTTATTAGCTTTTAATTTATTTACGCGTAAAATCACATCTGCTTGCTGGTTTAAAGCGGCAATTTCAGTTTCCCATGTTTTTTCCCCTAAAGCAGCCGTGCCTAAATTGTCTATCCAATCTGGGATGGATTCTCGTATAGCACGTTCTTTTAATGCGGCATCAAATCTACCTTTTATTCGTCTGGTAGGAGTGCCTTCTAATTGTTTCCAATCGGGAAGTGTTATGCCTTTTAGGGTTGCCCATACCGCAAACATACGCCATAGATCTGTTCTATTGAGGCTAGGTTTTCCTTCATGAATCTCGGCTATGAAGATATATAATCTTTTCCAACGTACGATGTCATAAACCGTTTCTGCTATAAAAGCACGATCGCGACTACCCCAACGTTTGTCCCTTTTCAACAATTGGGTCACCATCTTATCGGCATAAGCGCCTTCGTTAAAGATTTGGTCTAAACCGTCTATGGTGGCAAAAACTAAATTTCGATGCAATCGCATAATACTTCAATTTTGGACGGCAAAGGTATTGTTTTGGAACTAATTTCTTTTATTTTTGGTGAAATAACTTTTATGAGAACTTCCCTTTTTATCGGCCTATTGATGCTTGTAGCCTCATGCAATCTTTCTGTAAAACCAAAAGATTTTTCCCAGATAACAATAGAACCTATCTTAGAAGACCCTACTTTGGAGGTTAGGGCGATTGCCATAGAAGGGGATAAATTATTCTATGCTACTAACCAAAATAGATATGGAGAGTGGACTATTTCTAATAGAAAATGGAGGCATTTGCAGATTTTTGAGGCAGATAGCAGCAAGCAAAGTTTTAGAGCAATAGCAAGAAACCAAGGAAGGAGTTATGTGCTGTCGGTAGGCAATCCGGCTAATTTATACCAAATTGAAGCCGCCTTAAATTACAAATTGGTATATCAAGAAAAACATGAAAAAGTGTTTTATGATAGCATGGTTTTTTGGAATGAGAAAGAAGGAATTGCTATGGGAGATCCTGTTGGTGATTGTTTGTCCATTATTATTACTAGAGATGGAGGCAATAGTTGGGAGAAATTACCTTGTGGCGTATTACCAAAAGTAAGTGAAGGAGAAGCAGCTTTTGCAGCGAGTAATACGAACATTGCCATTTCTGGAAATAAGACATGGATAGCTAGTGGAGGGAAAAAATCTAGAGTGTTTTATTCGCCAGATAAGGGAGAAACTTGGGGAGTTTTTGAATCACCTATAGCACAAGGATTACCAACGCAAGGGATGTATTCTATTGCTTTTTATGATGATGAAATTGGAGTAGCTGTTGGTGGGGATTATACCAAGCCAGAAATGAATTTAGGAACAGCAGTTTTAACAAAAGATGGCGGTAAAACCTGGGGAAGAATTGGAGAGGGTGAAGAACCTGTCTATAAAAGTTGCGTGCAATTTGTGCCAAGAATGCAAGGAAAGGCTTTAGTAGCATTAGGAAAAACAGGAATTGCTTACTCCAAAGATATGGGGAGGAATTGGAAAAAAATTTCGGAGGAATCCTTTTATACTTTCAAATTTGTAAACGATACTACAGCATATGCCGCGGGTAGTGGTAGAATTGCAAAAATCATATTTAAATAAACAATTATGAAAAAGAAAATAGTGTTTTTAAGCGCATTGATGCTGCTATTTTGATCTTGTAAAAACAAGCCTTCAACAACGAAAACAGAAACAGAAGTAGTGCAAAATGAGACTTTCGATCATTTTTAAAACTAAGGCCTTTAAATGCAACCTATGCAGGTGAAAATAGGTATAATGATGCATTTTCAAATGTACTGAGTGAAGAATTTTTAATCCAGCAAAAGGCTTTTTTTATAAAGTATTTGGAGCAGGCCAAAACTTTTGATGAAGCTATTTTAAGTGTAGAACAACAAAGATCTAAAAAAGTATTTCTTTGGGAATTAGGCATGCAAGTAGCTAGCATGGGTTTTGGCGAAAAGTACACCTCTATAGATCAAATGTGGACTTTGCAGTTAACTTTTGGTCAACTGGCAAGTGGCGCAGCAGCGCAGCCATTTAAAACGGTAGCCGATTATCAAAACTGGTTAAAAAGATTAGATGGGTATTTGGCATGGTTGGATACGGCTCAAAATAGGATGCTTGAAGGGATTGCCAAAGGATATGTGTTGCCAAAATCTCTCATTGCTAAAGTAGTGCCGCAGTTGGCGGCTATGACAAAATCACCTGTGGAATCACATTTGTTTTACGTACCGATAAGAAATTTGCCAGAAAGCTTTACAGCGGCAGAAAAGAAGGAGCTTACAACAGCTTATGCTGCTGTGATTGGAGAAAAAGTGATTCCTGCATATAAGAAATTGCACAACTTTATGGCCACGACCTATATGCCAAAGGAAGAAAAAGTTCTGGTATAGATGCCATACCCAACGGAGCCGCATATTACCATCATCAGATTAAGAAATACACCACTACCAATATAGCTGCCGAGCAAATTCACGAAATTGGTTTTCAGGAGGTGGCTCCTATTCGTTTGGAAATGGAGAAGGTGAAGGCTGCTGTTGGCTTTGAAGGGGGATTTAAAAGCTTTTTTTGATTTCTTAAGAAGGAAAAGACTAAATGCCTTATAAAAGTGCAGAGGAGGTGGTCGCCAATTTTAATGCCATTCACTTTAAAATGCCGCCATTGGTGGATAAAAAGTTGTAAGGCACAACCAAAAACACCTTTTGAAGTTAGGCGTACAGAAGCATTTAGAGAGCATCTCCTAGTGCAGAATACAATCAAGGTTCATTGGATGGGACAAGACCGGGTATTTTTTATGTTCCTATTCCAGACGCTACTAAGTACAATGTGTTTTCGGATGAGGCATTGTTTTTGCACGCGGCCATTCCTGGGCATCATTTTTCAAATTTCCTTGCAACAAGAGAATACCGCCTTGCCAAGTTTTAGGAAACCCCTTCTTTATAGTGCTTATGGGGAAGGCTGGGCTTTGTATACCGGATCTTTAGGAAAGGAATTAGGACTCTATGAAGATCCTTATCAGTATTTTGGGATGTTGGGTATGGAGATGCACCGTGCTATTCGATTGCTTGTAGATACGGGGATGCATGCAAAAGGATGGAGGCGGGAGCAAGCTATTCAGTTCTCTTTAGACAATGAAGCCGAAAGTGAAGCAAGCATCACTAGTGAAATAGAACGATATATGGCAAATCCTGGTCAGGCTTTATCCTATAAAATTGGACAGATAAAAATAAGGGAATTGCGTGCTAAAGCGGAAGAAAAGCTAGGAAAAAAATTTGACTTAGCAGATTTTCATGCTCAAGTTTTACAAACTGGCTGTGTGCCATTGGCGATATTGGAAGATGAGATCGGTATTTGGATGGAAAAGCAATAAAAAAAAACCGTCCGATTCCGGACGGTTTCGGTCTAAGCTAAAATAAAAATCACTTATGCCTTAAAATGAATGTATCATATAGTTTAAGGAAGTGAATTTTTTTGTTTGTGCATTTTAGAGTGGTAGTCTCTATATTTTCTAAATAATTTTCGTTTAAAAGTTTCTTGGGCTTTGAAAAGTAAAGCGATTTTCTTGTTGGGGAGTATTTGTTTTAGGTCTTTGACCAATTTTTCTTTGAGTTCAAAACGTTTTTTTTCAGTTTTGAGGGTTTCTTGTATTATTTTTTCTGCTTCGGATTCCGTCAGTTTTTCGTCCTGCCAAAATTTTGCATATAGTTTTCTGAGGTTTTTGTCTTTGGTTTTATCGATATTCTCTGTGTAGGTGTTGTAGATTGGCCAAAATTCTTCCGCTTCTTTTTTACTAAGGTCTAGTTCTGCTGTTATATGCGCTACCATCAGCACTTTGACCTTATCTTTTAACATTCTCTTTTTTTGAGCCTCTATGCTAGTAGTGCCTAAGCAAAGCAAAAATGCGAGAACTAGGTATATATAATTGTTAGATGTTGTTTTCATAACGCTGGCTTCTTAAAATTTGTTGTTGTCATAGTCTTCTGCAGGTTCGAAACTGTTTTCTAGAAACTGAATAATTTCTTGATCTTCAAAATTGATATTTTCCTCTACCAAATTATCTATTTCTAAAGCTTCGGCAACTTCCAAATAGTGCCAATTGGTGTGATTTGTGCTAATATAGCTCTCTATCTGTGCTATAGTTTGTTCGTCTACTGTGTCTGTATTGGTGTTTTGTAAACCGAAGTAAGAAAACCCAAATACTAAAGCTATGGAAACGGCTATGGCATACCTCCAGATGTGTAAAGGAATGATTTTTCCTTTTTTCTTTGTTGTTTCTTCTATACAGGCGGCTACAATTCGCTGGTTTAAATTTTTAAAATATTCATCGGGTACCTGAAATCCTTGTTTGTCTTTTCCTTTAGGTAAAGACAGCTGAAAATTCTCGAAATAGTTTTCCGGAATTTGAAAAGGGTTTTTATCTGGTTTTTCGAATTGCATTATAAGTATGACTACAAAATTAACTAAAGGTTTAACGATTGGTTAGATAGGCTTCTATTTTTTTTACTGCATGATGGTAGGAAGCCTTTAGGCTACCAACACTTTGCTCTAGGATGTCTGCTATTTCTTGGTATTTTAGATCGTCCATATATTTCATTTGAAAAACCAATCGCTGTTTTTCTGGTAAAGTAGCTATAGCTTCCTGCAAGAGTAGAGCTGCTTTATCCCCGTCAAAATAACTGTCGGTTTGCAAATTTTGTACCAGATGTGCTTGTAGGCTGTCATTGCTAATACCAATTCTTTTTGCTTTTTGATTTAAAAAGGTGATAGCTTCATTTGTAGCTATACGGTACATCCAAGAAAACAAACTGCTTTTTCCTCGAAATCCTCCAATATTTCTATGTACTTTTATAAATGTATTTTGCAAAACATCATCGGTATCATTGTGGTTTAAAACCATCTTTCGGATATGCCAATATAGTCTTTCTTGGTAGGTTTTTACCAAAAATTGAAAGGCCTGATTTTGGCTTTCTTTGTTTTGAAGTTTTTCAATGAGGGCTCCTTCTTCGATGACTGATTTCTTTTGTTCTTTAGACTCTGGTCCAAAGAAAAGGTTTAATCGCCTTCTATATTTCGTCCAAAGATTGCATAGCAACCAAATTTTTGTACGTACCTTTTTTGGCAAGAAGTTCACTATGGGTCCCTTGTTCTACAATTTTACCTTCTTGCATCACTACAATCAAATCTGCATTTTGTATGGTAGAAAGTCGATGCGCAATAACTATGGAAGTGCGATTTTGCATCATGTTTTCCAATGCTTTTTGTACCAGTTTTTCGCTTTCTGTATCCAGTGCAGAAGTGGCTTCGTCCAAGACCATAATGGGTGGGTTTTTCAAAACCGCTCTTGCAATACTCAATCGTTGCTTCTGCCCACCGCTAAGTTTTCCGCCGCCATCGCCAATATTGGTGTTGTAACCCTGATCTAGTTTGGATATAAATTCGTGGGCGTTTGCGATTTTAGCAGCGGCAATTACCTCCTCGTCTGTGGCATGTGGCATTCCTAGCTTTAAATTGTTTTTAACACTGTCGTTAAACAAAATGGAGTCCTGTGTCACTAGGCCTATGAGTTGTCTGACATCTTTTTTGACGATATCTCGTATATCCGTTCCATCAATTTTAATCGACCCTTGGTTTACATCGTAAAAACGATTTACCAAATTGGCTATGGTGCTTTTTCCGCTTCCCGATTGGCCTACCAAGGCCACGGTTTTTCCCTTGGAAACCTTAAGATTAAAATCCTCCAATATAAAGTTGTCTTGGTATTTAAAGAAGATGTTTTCAAAAGTGATGTCGGTATCAAATTCCTTTTTGCTTCTAGCTTCACTTTTGTCGCTTACGGTTTCTTCTGCATGCAAAACTTCCAATACTCTTTGCGCCGCAGCATCTCCTCGTTTGATAGAAGCAAGCGCTTTGGAAATTTGTTTGGCAGGGGTAAGTATATTGTATGCTAGGGTGAGGAATCCGATAAAGGCGCCAGCACTCAAACTTTGTTCTTCTACTACCATGAGTCCACCAAACCAAAGTATACCAGAAACCGAAATAATTCCCAAAAATTCACTAGTGGGCGAGGCTAGGTTTTGTCGGTTCATTAGGCTGTTTAAAAATTGGTTTAATCGGCCAGTAGTGTGTTCAAATTGTTGGTGTTTTTTGTCTTCGGCAGTAAAACTTTTTAAAACTTTTAGTCCACTCAATGTTTCTTCTGTATTGGACAAAAAATGTGCTTGTTCTTGCTGCACCCGGTCGGAATGTTTTTTTAGTTTCTTTCCGATAAAGCTGATAAATAAGCCCATTACAGGTAGAAATAGAAACATAAATAGGGTGAGCTTTGCAGAAATAGTTATCATAATAAAAACGGTTACTATGATCATGAGAGGTTCACGTATGATAAGCTCCAATACCATCAAAAATGTCCATTGAATTTCTTGTACATCATTTGTCATTTTGGAAATGGTTTCCCCTTTGCGTTGTTCGGAAAAATAGGAAAGGGGCAGTCTTAGGATTTTGTGATGTAGTGCATTGCGTATGTTGGTGAGTACCCCATTTCGGAGAAAAGTGATAAAAAACAATGCCAAATAGTTGGAGATGTTTTTGAGTAAAAATAGGGTGAGAATAAGCCCACATGCAGCTAGGAGCGTAGCCATTTTGCCATGTTCATCAGCCAGCATAGTGATTTCGTAATTAAAAAATTCAGTAACCGACTCCTTAAAACTATCCAAAGAAGACCAGTCTACGGCAACTGGTGTTTTTTGTTGTTTGGTCTCGTCAAAAAGAATGTTCATCAATGGGATCAGAGATAAAAAGGAAAGACTGCTAAATATGGCATAAAGTATATTAAAAAAGATATTGAGAAAGGCATATCGTTTATATGGATAAGCAAATTTCAGTATCTGTGTAAAGTAATTCATATGGCAATGTTTATGGCAAAAAAATGCCCTGTATAACAGGGCAAAGATACTTTTATTTTGAATAGGTTGCTTACAAATTCAAGCTTTGCACGATCCGATCTATTTTGTCTTCCAGCTCGGTCATGGTGCTTTCGTAATGGGCTTTGTCTTCTAGCTTTTGATTTACACTGATATAGAATTTTATTTTGGGTTCTGTGCCACTGGGGCGTGCAGCTATTTTGGAACCATCCTCTGTGTAATATATCAATACATTGGATTTTGGGACATCCAAAGGGAATGCAGTTCCGTTTTGGGTGTTGGTGGCTAGGCTAGATTTATAATCTTCTATTCGAACGACTTTTGAACCATTAATTTCACTTAATGGATTTTCTCTTAAATTCACCATCATACGAGCAATTTCTTCCGCACCACTAATTCCTTTTTTGGTAAAGGAAATGAGACGTTCTCTATATAGTCCAAACTCTAAATAAGCGTCTATTAATGCTTCGTAAAAAGAGCTGTTATTTGCCTTTGCACTAGCCGCGATCTCGCAAGCCAATAAAGAAGCGGTAACAGCATCTTTGTCTCGAACAAAATCACCAACCATAAAACCAAAACTTTCCTCACCTCCTCCGATAAAGTATTGGTTTGGATAGTCTTTAATCATCTTAGCAATCCACTTGAAGCCAGTTAGCCCTATCTTACATTCCAAATTATAGGTCTCGGCCATCACAGGCATCATGGGTGTAGAAACAATGGTAGATGCAATAAAGTCTTTTGCTTCCAATCCTTGCTTGTTTTTCTTTTGGTCTATTAAGAATTTCGTCATCAAAACCATAGTTTGGTTTCCATTGAGTAATACCATTTTTCCTTTGGTGTCTCTCACGGCTATGCCCAATCTATCGCTATCTGGATCTGTACCGATAACGATATCTGCTCCTATTTCTTCGGCCTTGTCTAAGGCCATTTTTAATGCCTCGGGTTCTTCTGGGTTGGGAGAAACCACCGTTGGGAAGTTTCCATTAGGTATCCTTTGTTCTTCTACGATATGCAAATTGGTATAACCTGCGCGTTCTAGAACTGGTGGAATCATCGTAATGGAAGTGCCGTGTAAAGAAGTAAAAACAATGGAAAGTGCTTCTTTGTTTTTTGCGCCAAAACTACCGTTAGCAACCGATTGCTGAATGAAAGCCTCATCTACATCTTTATCGATTAACTGAATATTGGATTCTTTTGCTTCAAACTGAATATCGCTAAAATCTAAGGCATCAATTTCTGCTATGATACCAGCATCTTGTGGTGGTACTATCTGTCCGCCATCTGTCCAATACACTTTGTAACCATTATACTCTGGTGGATTGTGAGAAGCAGTGAGTACGATACCGCAATGGCAATCTAAATGTTTTACAGCAAAAGATAGTTCGGGTGTTGGTCTGAGTTCGGAAAACAAATATACTTGGATGTCGTTTGCAGAAAAAACCTCCGCTACCAATCTGGCTAAAGACTGGCTGTTGTTTCTACAATCGTAAGCTATTGCCACTTTTAATTGGGTGCTAGGGTATGTTTTTTTGAGATAGTTGCTCAAGCCTTGGGTGTTTTTTCCCAAGGTGTATTTATTAATACGATTGGTGCCAACACCCATGATACCGCGCATGCCGCCAGTACCAAATTCCAAGTTTTTATAAAAAGCATCTTGTAAGGCCTCGGTGTCATTTTGTAGTGCAATGACTGCAGTTTGTGTTTCTGTGTCAAATGGTTTTTGTTGCCATTTTCTCGCCTGCTCTTTCGCAATATTCAATAAATCTTGCATAGGATATTATTAGATATAGTTTGTGTTTTATTTTTCAAGACCGATGGTAGTACCAATTTTATAGCGGTCATTACTTTTTCGATTGCGCAGCATGATTTCTCCCAAGAAACCAGCCAAAAAAAATTGTGTGCCAATGACCATACTTGTAAGCGCTAAGTAAAACTGTGGTCTTTCCGTAATGAGCCTAGCTGTTGGGTGGATAAATAGTTTGTCTATGCCTAAATAGGCTGCAAATAAAAATCCAATGATAAACATGAGAACGCCAAGGGCGCCAAATAAGTGCATAGGTCTTTTTCCAAATTTGGAAATAAACCATATGGTAATTAGGTCTAGGAAGCCGTTTATAAAACGATCCATACCAAATTTGGTTTTTCCGTACTTCCGTGCTTGGTGCAGTACTACTTTTTCATCAATGTTTTTGAATCCTGCATTTTTTGCTAACACAGGTATGTAGCGGTGCATTTCACCATGTACATCTACGTTTTTGACTACGACGTTTTTATAGGCTTTCAATCCACAATTAAAATCGTGTAGATGTAGACCAGAAGTTTTTCTTGCCGCCCAATTAAATAATTTGGAAGGTATGTTTTTTGCAATAACAGAATCATAGCGTTTTTTCTTCCATCCAGAGATCAGATCGTGATTTTCTTCTATGATCAGTCTGTGTAGTTCTGGGATTTCTTCTGGGCTATCCTGCAAATCGGCATCCATGGTGATAACGACATCTCCAGCAGCAACTTTAAATCCAGCATGCAGTGCTTGCGATTTTCCGTAGTTTCTAAAAAAACGAATGCCTTTTACAGCTGGGTCTTTTTTGGATAAATTAGAAATAATATCCCAAGATTTATCTGTACTACCATCGTCTATAAAAAGCAATTCATAAGAAAAATGATTGGACCGCATCACTTTGGCGATCCAATCGTATAATTCGTTTAAGGATTCTTCTTCGTTCAATAAAGGAATAACAATAGTTATGTCCATGGTGGTTTTTTGAATTTACACCAAAAGTACGAAATAGGTTTATTATGGACGTCTCTTTTGAAGAATTAATCCAATGATCATAGAGCAAACAAAGCCAATAAAAAGGTTGATTAAAATAGCAAAAGCATAGCCAACCCAAGCAAATTTTTTACCCATTTCCATTTGTTGGTCTATCTGTTTGGATGTTAAACGGCCATCTTCAACTAAAGCCTGTCTTTGTATTTCCATCATTTTATCCATAAATTCTGGCTCGATAAATGTCATGAAAATTTGTTGCCAAAGAATGGCGATAATTCCGGAGATAAGTGCAATCCCGATTCCTGTTTTTAGGGCTTGTCCTAAGGTTAAAAAACCTCCGTTGTCTTTTCTGAAATTAAATATCCCTAGAAAAATTGCTCCACCCAACAATAGTACAGATACCGCCATGATTTTCCAATCTCTTTCATAATGCATCTCTAAAGAATACAACATAAAAAAGAATATAATTCCAATTAATCCTAGTATTCCTCCATACATTAAGGAGTACTTTCTGGTTTTGATTTCCATATGAAGTTATTTTAGTTGTTGTATTATTTGTATTGGAAATACAAAGAATGTTACAAATTTGTTAAAATAAAAATATTTTCTTTTTTTTGACCAATGGGTTGTAGGTTAATAAAAAATGATTAAATTTGCACCTGCAAAATTCGCAAGAAAATAAAGAAATATAGAGATGAGAAAAGGTATACACCCAGAAAATTATAGACTAGTTGCATTTAAAGATATGTCTAATGACGATGTGTTTATCACCAAATCTACTGCAAATACAAAAGAAACAATAGAAGTAGAAGGTGTAGAGTATCCGTTAGTAAAAATGGAAATCTCTAGAACTTCTCACCCATTCTACACAGGTAAATCTAAATTGGTAGATACTGCTGGTAGAATAGATAAGTTTAAAAACAAGTACAAAAAGTTTCAGAAGAAATAAGAAACGTTTTATCTATAATACAGAAGCTGCTTTCCTTTTTGGAAAGCAGCTTTTTTATTTGCTGGTAGTTCAATGATGTAGATTTTTTGTAGAGAAAATGGTTATGTGATATAAAGCGCTTAAATTTGTCTACAAACAACTAGATTTTAAGTATAGACAACGGCACTAGGAGGTTTAACCGAAATTATACCCAAACATCGGGTAGTTGTTTTTCCTCATGTTAAATTATCTATTTTTGAGTAAACAATGATTGCAATGAATTTTATTCTTTTTGATGGTCCTAGTCGAGATGCGCTATTGCCATTTACCTATACTAGACCTGTTGCCGATATTCGTATTGGAATATTGACCATACGCCAAAAGTGGGAGAAATATTTGGGAATTACCACCTCTACGGTTACAGAAGATTATTTGTCTACTAAATACCCAATGGTGGAATTGGAAAACAATGTCTTTATATGGGGAGCCGTATTGCCTACTAAGAACTTGGTGGCTAAAATTAAAGGGCTAAAAGAAAATCAGTGTTTGGTTTATGAAGATAATATCTTGGCTTTTTTTGCCAAGGAAGGTGCAGAGGATATAGATTTTGATAGCTATGAGCAAATAACGATACATGAGAAACTAATAGTAGTTACCCAGAGTTGGCATATATTTGAAAAAAATGGTGCTGCTATTGAGGCAGATTTTGAGCTGCTTACAGAAGGTAGAAAATCGCAACCCATTTCGGAAACCAATAATGTTATAGCACCTGAAAATGTTTTTATAGAAGAAGGAGCAAGTGTAGAATGTTGCATTCTCAATGCCAGTACAGGGCCAATTTACATAGGAGAAGATGCTTTGGTGATGGAAGGATCGATTATCAGAGGGCCTTTTGCTCTAGGAAATTCTGGAGTAGTAAAAATGGGAGCCAAAATATACGGACCAACCACTGCAGGACCACATTGTAAAATAGGTGGGGAAATTCAGAATTCTGTATTGTTTGCCTATTCCAATAAAGGTCACGACGGATATTTAGGTAATTCTGTTTTAGGCGAATGGTGTAATATAGGAGCCGATTCCAATACTTCCAATTTGAAAAATAATTATGCCGAAGTTCGCTTATGGGATTATGAAACCGAAGGTTTTGCTAGAACTGGTCTGCAGTTTTGTGGTTTGATGATGGGCGACCATAGTAAGTGTGGAATAAACACCATGTTTAATACAGGAACTGTAGTAGGGGTAAGTGCGAATATATTTGGAGCTGGTTTTCCGCGCAATTTTATCCCATCTTATAGTTGGGGCGGGTCTGCAGGTGTTAAAACCTACTTAACCAATAAGGCTTTTGAAACTGCTAGAGCAATGATGGACAGACGAGGTCTAGATTTTGACGCCCAAGAGGAGGCCATCATGCAAGAGGTTTTTGAACAAACCAAAAAATGGCGAAAAGATTAAATATGAATTTGCCAAATAATTTTGGAGATTAGGGATGTCTAATGGGAAATCGGAGGTAAAAACTTGTTCCTTGTTCATTGGATTGGAAGCTAATGGTGCCGCCATGTGCTTGTACAATATTTTTGCTCAAACTCAAGCCAATACCCGATCCGTTTTCTCTAGTGGTGAAAAATGGCACAAACACTTCTTTCTTAATCCCTTCGGGTATACCGCAGCCATTGTCTTTCACTTGAATTTCTAAATAAAGAGGTTTTAAAACGGCCGATATTTCGATTTTTGGAGTAGCTTCTTCTGTTAAAGCGTAAATACTGTTGGTGATTAAGTTGATAAGCACTTGTTCCATTTGTTTTTTGTCAAAATCAAATTGCAATTTGGACGGACTGCATTGGATAGAGAGGGCAACGTTTTTTTCTTCTATAAGAGCCGATAATATGGCGCAACTATCTTCTAATAGATTACTCACATAGATGTTTTGCGGAATGGGACTGGGCAATTCGGCTAAATGCCTATAGGTTTCCACAAAGTCTCTTAAATGTTGGGAACGATTTCTTATGGTGATAACCGATTGATGAATATCCTCATAATCTTGCCCTAGATCGGCCTGTTTTTCATTAACCAGATGCGTGAGATTTTGTGTGAGACCGTGAATTGGAGAAATGGTATTCAAAATCTCATGACTCATTACTTTCATGAGGTTAAACCATGCTTCTTTTTCCTTTTTATCAATGATGTTTTGTAGGGGATCTAGATTAGCAATAAGGTATTTGGTGCCGTAAATAGTACTGGTATAGGTTCTAAAGGCAAATATTTCTTCTTTTCCATTAATATAAAGATTGAGTACGTCTTTTTGGTTTCTCCATGCTTCGATATTTAGATATTTATCAAATGCTTTTAACTCTTTTTTGGCCAAATGCCATTTGGTGTATTGGGGGACTTCTAAAAGTTCAAAAAATGCAGGGTTGCTATAGAAAAGTACTTCTTTGGTCTTCTTCAAAATGAGAATGCCGCTATCGGTAGCGTCTATAATTTGCTGATAAATAATTCGAACAGACTCTTGTTCTTGTTGTTGGCTTTGGTGCTGTTGCAACAATGCTTCTAAAGGCTTATATATGGTTTGAGAAAGCTTGCGTTTTGGTGTTTTTACCGAAAAGTCTTTCTTGACCATGGCTTGCAATATTTGCGAAATACTCAGTACCTGTTGTTGCAAAATATCATGGATACGATATAAACAAAACAAGGTGATTGCCAGAAAAAAAACACTGGAAAACCAATATGCTTGTATCCAAAAATATATGGCAATTCCAGTACAAATAAATTGTAGGAATAAAAGAAGGAGTACAATGGTCTTTTGTTTAAACATTATAAATTGTGTTTTTCCATTCTCCGATATAAGGAAGCTCTTGTAATTCCTAAACTCTTTGCTGCTTTAGAAATATTGCCTTGATATTGTTGCAAGGCTTTTGAGATTAATTGTTTTTCGTTTGCATCCAGATTTAAGTTGCTTGTTTCTACATGTATTGCTTGACTTTTGGAAAAGCGCATATCCTTGGTTTGTATCTGATTTTCATCACAGAGAATTACCGCTCTTTCTACTAGATGTTCTAGTTCTCTTATGTTTCCTGGCCAATGATAAGCTTCCAAGGCCTTTAGAGCAGAATCTGAAAATTGGAGCTTACCTTTTCTATATTTCTTTTTATTGATCTCTAAAAAATGACTAGCCAATAAGGAAATATCTGTTAACCGATTGCGTAAAGCTGGTATTTCAATTTCAACCGTGTTGATTCGGTATAATAAATCTTGTCTAAAACGATATTTTTCCACCTCTTCATATAAGTCCACATTGGTGGCACAAAGAATACGCACATCTATTTTGCGCTCTTTTCCTTCTCCGAGTCGGGTAATGGTTTTATTTTGAATGACCTGAAGTAGTTTGGTTTGCAAGTGTAAGGGAAGATTGCCAATTTCATCCAAAAATATAGTACCACCATCGGCTAATTCAAATCTTCCTAATGTATCCTCTTTGGCATCTGTAAAAGCACCCTTGGCATAACCAAAAAGTTCGCTCTCAAAGATGTTTTCATTTAAGGCGCCTAAATCCACATGAATCAGTGGTTGCGCTACCCTAGAAGATTGTTGGTGTAAGGCTTTTGCGATAACATATTTACCTGTGCCATTTTCCCCCAACAGCAATATATTGGCATCGGTATCTGCTACCTTTTCCACCATGCTTAGGGTTTGTGCAAAAGCTGGAGATTTTCCAATGATTTTTTTTTGGGAAGCAGGATTGCTTGTGGTGAGTTGTTGCAGCTTTTTTCCGTGTTTTTTAGAGCGAAACAATTGCACGGCCGCTTTTATAGTGGTATGTAACTTATCGTTATCCCAGGGTTTTAGTACATAATCAAATGCTCCTTGTTTAATTCCTTCTACTGCCACACTTACATCGCTATAGGCCGTCATTAAAATACAAACGCTTTCCGGAGAAAGTTCCTGTATCTGTTTTAACCAATATATGCCCTCCTGACCATCTTGTACCCCTCTTTGGAAATTCATGTCCATGAGTACTACGTCTATTTCTTCCTGTGATAGCATAGCAGGAATCTTTTTAGGGTCTTCTAAAGTGATAATTTGGGTGAAAAATCGCTTCAAATACACTCGAAGACTAAACAAGATATCCTTATCATCATCTACCAATAAAATGCTGCAGTTGGTTTTTCGCATACCCAATAGTACAGAAATGTTCATAATCGAACAAATAAGTGTTCGATTTCGGACAGCAGTTTTTTTAAGTGTAATATGTAACTTTATGAAAAACAGCAAGAAAGGTATTTAGTGGTTTTTGGCACAGTAGTAGTCTATATAGCTAAGAAAGAAATAAATATGGACAAAAAAATAGAAAAGAAAAAGGGATTGCCTTGGAAAAAAATAGTTTATGGATTGGTAGCCATTTGCTTACTTGGGTTGGTGGCTATGGTAGCTACTTCCAAAAGTAGTTTTCGCGTGGAAAAGAATAGGGTGACTATAAAAAGTGTGCGATTCGATAAATTTGAAGATATGGCATTGTTTAATGGTCAGGTACAGCCATTGAAAACCATACAGATAAATGCCGTAGAGAGTGGTACGATAAAAAAGATACATACAGAGAACGGAAAAATAGTGGAGGAAGGCGATGTATTGTTGGAGCTATATAATCCGAATACCGAATTGAATTACCTTACGCGTGAAACGGCAATGATAGAGCAAATAAACAATTTGCGCAATACCCGTATTGCTATTAAAAATCAGCAAATGAATTTAGATAGAGATATGATAAAACTCTCTTACGAATACAACAATGCCGAAAGACAATACCGATTGGACACAACGCTTTACCGTAAAGGGGTGATTGCCAAAAATGATTTTTTAAAGTCTGAAGAAACTTTTAAGTTTCAAACCGCCCAAAGCAACAGTACCAAAGAGAATGTAAAAAGAGAACAGGCAGACCGAAAAAGACAATTACAATTGATAAATGCGAGTATACAACGTATGCAACAAAGTTTGGAGCATTTGCGATCCAATAAGGAAAACTTTATTATAAAGGCGCCAGCCTCAGGTTTGCTTTCTTCGTACAAGCCAGTTTTGGGGGAGAGTGTACAAACGGGTAGTTTGTTGGGGAAAATAGATATGTTGGATGGATATAAAATAGTGGCTAAAGCAGACGAATACTATTATAATACATTACAAGAAGGGCAAGAAGCAATAGTTGAATTTAATGGGAAGTCCTCTAGGATGATAGTGCAACGAATTATAGCGGAAGTGATAAATGGTAAATTTGACGTGGAATTGGTATTTGAGAAAGAGGCGCCAAAAGGAATAAGAAGGGGAATGAATGTAGCGGTGAAGATTTACCAATCTAACCAACAAAAAAAGGCTTTAATGCTACCCAAAGGCGGCTTTTATTCTAGTTTTGGCGGTAGGTATGTTTTTGTTTTAACAGCCAGCAATAAAGCAGAAAAACGTAGCATAATTATTGGAAGAAGCAATCCGTATTACTATGAGGTAATCGAAGGATTGAAGGAGGGAGATAAAATTATTACTTCGTCCTATGATAATTATAAAGACAAAGAAATAATAGAATTCAAGTGATTGTTTTAATAATATGGTTCATAAATCTCCTTTTGGAAATTTGGATACTCTTAAGCTAGAAAAAAATGATAAAGAATTGGTTGCAAATTTTTATAAGAAACCTAAAACAAAGACCACTATACCCTATAGTGAATGTTTTTGGAATCACTATAGGGGTCACCTGCTTTTTGTTGGTGATGTTGTATGTGAGTTTTGAATTGCGATATGAGCAATGGGTGCCCAACAAAACTGCTATATATCGTCCAATTTCCGTTTGGGACAGTGGAGATGTATGGGCAACGCATCCTAGAATACTCGCTGTAAAAGCTAAAGAGGCATTTCCAGAAGTGGAAGATGTGCTTATCAGTAATTTTGGAGGCTCCCATTTGGTACATTATCAAGAAGAAACTATACAGAGAACTTCTATGGTGGTTACCGAAAATTTCTTTCAGTTTTTTCCTTATCCTTTTGTGTATGGTAATGCAGATAAGGTATTGCAAAAACACAATACGCTAATATTATCCAATGCTTTTGCCAAGGAATTGTTTGGAGAGATGAACCCTGTAGGGAAGGTAATTCGATTGGATAAAGAAGATATGTACACGGTAGAAGGCGTGTATGAAAAAGAGAAGTTTCCAAGTCAATTTCAACAGGATATCATTCGACTAATAGACAAGTTTGATGAACAAGACCAAACTTGGGGCAATTATAACTACGAGGTGTTATATAAACTTCAAGTCACTACAGATTTAAAATCTTTTGAAAAGAAGTTCAATGATTTTTTTGATAAGTATGTAGCCTTAGAGGATGGAGAAACGCTAGAGGCCTATTTAAAGCAGAAGGAAAATACTTTTGTTTTTGAGCAATTAGACCAACTGTATTTGTTTTCGAGGGTACATCAAGGAAGAGGTGCTACCACGGTAATCATATTGTCCTTAATAGGGGTACTCCTCTTATTTATATCTGCTATTAATTTTGTGAATTTGAGTATAGCGGGCTCTATTCTTCGGGCAAAAGAAGTTGCCATGCGAAAAACCCTAGGAGCTAGCAAACAGCAATTGGTAGCACAATTTGTTTTGGAGGTGTTTTTACAATGTTTGATTGCTTTATTTATGGCGCTGATGTTGGTAGAAATACTATTGCCGCCCTTCAATACTTTAATGGATACAGAGGTTTCCTTAAATGCTAATTATAATCATTGGGGATTTGCAATATTAGTTTTTGTTGTCACCTTATTATTAGCTGGTTTATTGCCTGCACTTTATTTGTCCAACTTTAAGGCCATAAAAGTGCTAAAAGGAAACTTTGGTAGAAGCAAAAATGGGCAGCAACTCAAAAAAAGCATGCTGTTAGTGCAATTTATCATTTCCGCGGTGTTTTTAATTTGCGCTATTGTAATTCAGAAGCAACTGCGTTTTATGCAGCAAAAAGATTTGGGCTTTTCAAAAGAACAGATCATGATGGTGTCCATTCAGCAACCAGAGAGCACTTGGCGTAAATTCAACACCTACAAACAAGAGTTGAAACAGTTGGAAGGGGTGAGGGCAGTTACGACTACCAATCGCCCACCTGGAGTGTATGCCAATCAGGGTGCCAATACAGGTGTTCGCTATATGCAAAAAGACATGCAAGCAGATATACATTTTGTAGATGCTCGTTTTTTTGAGGTGATGGGTATATACATAAACCAAGGAAAAACTTTTAAGAAAGATTGGTTTGTAAAAGATGAGGACAAAATCATCAAAGAGGGAGATTACTATAAGTTTGAAAATCAAATTCTGGTAAACAAACAATTTCTTAATAACTTGGAAATAAATGATCCTATAGGCAAGTTTATCGATTATTGGGAATTTAAAGGCGAAATCATTGGTGTGGTAGACGATTATCTTGCCAAAGGCTTTGATAAAGAAATACTACCAGCCATATTTATGAATTACAACAATGATGATTCTTATTGGGTGAAACCAAATTTTGTTTTGCTCAAACTAGATCCATCAAAGATCTCTGAAGTTATTCCAAAAGTAGAGCTGTTCTGGACGGCCAATATCGAAAAAGAACATCCCTTTCAGTATGAGTTTTTAGATGAAAACTTTGCCAAATTATACCAAAAACAAAGCAGATTACAAAAATTGGTTACCATTCTTTCTGGACTCATGATCGTAATAGCATTATTGGGGCTGTTTGCTGTTGCCTCGTATAGCATACGGTCGAGATTTAAAGAAGTTGCGATTCGAAAAACTTTAGGAGCATCAGACAACCAATTGATTTTTAGTTTGCTCAAAGAATTTCTTTGGATTACCATTATCGCCATTGCGGCAGCCTTGCCTATAGGATATTGGTTGTCTGAACGTTGGTTGTCGGACTTTGTGTATCGTATTTCCATTCCCTGGATGGCCTTTGTGTTGAGTCCAATACTGATTCTTTTGTGTACTGGAGCCATTATTCTAATGCAATCGATGAAGGCGTTAAGAATAGATATGGTAAAACAATTAAAATACGAATAGGCTAAAAAGTTAAAATTAAATCAATACAAATGATACGAATAGAAAATTTAAGTAAAATCTATAGAACAGAGGAAGTAGAAACCACAGCCTTAGACGCTATTTCTTTAGAAATTGCTGATGGAGAATTTCTATCCATTATGGGACCATCAGGATGTGGAAAGTCTACCTTGTTAAATATCATCGGCTTATTGGATAGTGTAGATAGTGGGAGCTACCAATTTATGCAACAAGAGATGGCCAATTTTAAAGAAAAAGAACGTGCCAATGTGCGCAAGAGCAATATCGGTTTTATTTTTCAAAACTTTAATTTGATAGATGAGCTTACCGTGGTCGAAAATGTGACATTGCCTCTTATTTACAACAATGTAGGGAAGGCAGAGCGCAAGCAAAGAGTAGAGGAAGTTTTGGAACGATTGGATATAGCGCATCGCGCCAAACATTTTCCGCAACAATTGTCTGGTGGTCAGCAACAGCGGGTGGCAGTTGCCAGAGCCTTGGTAACTAGGCCTAAGCTGATATTGGCAGATGAACCTACCGGAAATCTCGATTCTAAAAATGGCAATGAAGTCATGGAGCTCATGACGGAACTGCATCAGGAAGGCGCTACTATCGTTATGGTAACCCACTCTGCTTATGATGCAGCTTTTTCAAACAGAATTATCACTTTAAAAGATGGTAAAATTGTTTCTGAAAAGAAAAACGAGCGTCAGGTAGAAATTGTATGAAATCATCATCAATCAAAAAATAGAATATGTTAAAATCTTGGTTACAGGTATTTATTAGGAATCTAAAGAAAAGACCGCTTTATCCTATCATTAACACAGTAGGGCTAACCATTGGAATCACCTGCTTTGTTTTAGTAAGCCTATACGTGAGTAAGGAATGGAGTTATGAAAAATGGAATCCAAACAAAAACCAAATCTATAAGGCAGCGTTTGCCTTTGATAATGGAGAGGTGTGGTATAATACACCCTGAGTTCTGGCAGTAAAAGCCAAAGAAGCCTTGCCAGAAATTGAATCGGTTTTAATTCGACAACCCTGGGGATTTAAAGGCTTACTGCAATATAAAAATCAAAAACACATTCAAACCATAGAAAGTGTGGGGGATAATTTTTTTGAGTTTTTTCCTTATATCTTTACATACGGAAACCCCAAGGAAGCATTAGCGCATGAAAATAATGTGGTTATATCAGAAGAAATAGCTAGGTTGTTTTTCGATTCCGAAAACCCAATGGGAAAAACGATTAAGTCCGATAAGCAACAGAATTTTGTGGTTTCTGGAGTCTATACTGCCAAAGGTTTGCCTAGTGAAGTACAGCCTAAAATGGTAAAAAGGATACATGATTTTAGTGCAAACGACAAGAAATGGGGAAATTATAATTATCAAATTTACTATAAATTAGCTAAGTACATGACAAAAATTGATTTATGTCTATATGTATTGTTTTTAGGTTGTTTAGCAAGCAATTAGCGATGTAATCCAGTCCATGTTTGAATAAAGTTTTTGCCCTTCTACCATGCTTTTTGACTTGGATGGGTCTTATATTTTGGTGCAAGTATATTCCGACTTTGTAGCACCATACGAATGCCACCATTATTAGCAGTACAAGTTTTTGGATACGTTCGATATCCCTCAAGTATGTTTTTCTATATCAAATCCACTAGATTTCATGGCCTTGAAACACATCTCTATCTGCCACCGTTGCGCATAGTCTGCCTGAGCCTCTTCTGGTCGATTGAAAGAGACAATGATTGGGAAGCCTCCCTTTTGAAGTTTGCAGCCTGAGAGATAACAATACTGACCGTTTATTGAGACAATTTTATCGTAGTGTTTGTGCTGTCCAGCCTTTAGATTATTAAACAACCACCAAGCCTT
>JAOXRU010000076.1 GCA_025800395.1 Flavobacteriaceae bacterium | reverse complement strand
TTTCATCACTTGCAAGTCTTGGAGCAAGAGTATTGCCTTATGCTGTAAAAGGACTTTCAAAAGCTGTTCCAGCATTGGCAACTGGTGCTGTTTCTGCTCTGGGATCTCTGGGAATTGAAAAGATATTTGGTATAGGAATTGATATTGCAAAAAAATACTTTCCAATGTTACCAAGGATTGTAAATCAATTAACAAAATCACAAATAGATCAAATCAATAAAGTATATCAAACAGGAGGAAAATTAGTCTTAAAACCAACAAGAAAACAAGTAGAAGGAGGATTTTTAGGTACTCTTGCTTCAATTAGAATACCAATGGGAATCAGTTTAGTATCAAAAATGTTTGGTGGTGGTCTTCAAGTGGATAAAGCACCATCAACAAAAAAAATGAGTAATGTTTATGTACCTCAAGATGGAGGACGGTATCCATTGTACCCACCACCTTTTTATGGAAATTGGAATAATACTATTGGAATGGGAAAGAAAACTGGAAAAGGTAAAAAAAAAACTCTAGGAAAAGGATTGCTGTTAGGAAAAAACAGCCCGTTAAACGGAATTCCAATTCTAGGAGACATTTTCTAAATAAAGCTTTTGTAAACAAAGCACTATCAAATTTTGATTTGGAAGGATGGATTGATAAACTAAGAATTAAACACTTTAGAAGTATTTACAACAGAGATGCATTACCAGATAAAATATACTAAAACGAATGTGGAATAATCAATCTGGATGATATTGAAGGGCAAGGAACACATTGGGTTTGTTACAGAAATTT